>VGPF01000006.1 GCA_016875535.1 Chloroflexota bacterium | reverse complement strand
CCGGCCCTGGCGAACTGTCTGGCAAGGCTTTCCACCTCTGCCTGGTTGAGCTTGCAGCCAAGGTGCGTGATGGCGATGGTGCGCGGCATGGCGTGGTGATCCCTTATGGCCGCAGGCCCGTCTGGTAGAGCGCGCCGATAAGCCGGCCGGGCCCAACGTTCCTTCTCATGATGACGATGCCCGTCTCCGAAGATGCATCATAGCCGCATGCCCCGGGGCCTTGCGGCGCAAGGTCAGAGGCGGTCACCCTGGCGCGGATGGTGAGCCTGCCTTCGCCGTCTCGTGCCAGCATCGGCGGGTTCAGGGAGGCGACTTCCACTGCCACGCAACCTGTATGCGCCTCTAACCGCTCGCCCTCCATGCTTGGCGAGAAAATGGCGAGCAGTCTCCCGTCGCGGGCATGGGCAAGGTCTGTTTGGAACAGGCTCTTTCCGCCAAGCTCCTTTGCATCCTGCGCATTGCTCAACTTGCCGAGGTAGCTCCACTTCCAAGATGACACCGGCCCCTCCGGCTGTGTGGCGAAGAGCGCAACGAACTCCTGGTCGTAGAGTTCCCCTTGCGGGCTGAAGAGCATGCACTGCGCCGCCAGGAAGAGCCGGTCGTTCGTAAAGAGGATGCCGGGGTCGCTCCAGGTGCATCCGTTCACCTCACGCGCCAGGCCCGAAAGGCTCGTATCCGCCTGCCATTCCTTCGGCGTGAGCGCTCCGCCAAGGATGCCTTCGTGCGCGTCACCCAGACTTAACGGCGAGGCGGCCTGAGCTACTCGGAGATGGAACGTCCCGATCTTGAACCCGCTCCCGGGCCGTGTGAAGTATCGGAGCCGCGCGGAATACCAAACGACCCCGTTCGCTGTCTGGCGCGGGTAGAGCGAGACAGCCTCGTGGTTCGAATAGCCGGCTTCGCCCGTTGTCGGATCGCGTTCCGCCTGCGATCTCCACAGTGCCCGGTCAAAAAGCCACGTTCTGCCCCCGTCGTCGCTGTGCGCCAGGTGCGAGTCCACCGTCACCGTTGCCACCGCGCCTGTGCCGCTGATGTGCGGCCATGAATAGGCCATCCATATGCGTCCGGTCTGCGGATCGCGCCTCAGAGAAGGGTCGGCGAAGCCGCGCGCAGGGCTGGGCCGTCCATCGGGGAGGCGCGCCGGCGCATCGCCCTGGATGAAGAGTTCTCGACACGATGGATTTGCCGCCGTGCAGTCTATGGAGGCTATACCGGGCGCGAGCGTAGGGGCGATTGTTTCAGGCGAAGGCGTCACTCGTGGCGATTCGGTGGCCGTCGGCAAAGCGGTTGCCGTCGGGCCTATCGCGGCTTTATCGCCCTTTGAGGTGCACGCCGAGACGGTAAGAATCGCCGTGAGGCCGATGGCTGTAGCCGATTGACGTAAGGTCAGTCTCGTTGGCATGCTCTTCAGTTAACCACACCTGGCCGGAAAGAGTATACGGGTCGCTCTCTTTCTTGGTCCCCTTTCCTTGCGCCTGGTATACTTGACTCTCGTTTCCCCCACAGGCTACCTCATGACCACCAAAACCAAGTTCGAATACGAGGCTGTCATCGGCCTGGAAGTCCACGCCCAGGTGCTCACCAAGAGCAAGATGTTCTGCGCCTGCGCCGCCGATTACCAGTCCGCCGGGCCGAACACTCGCGTCTGCCCCGTCTGCATGGGCATGCCGGGCGTTTTGCCCGTCATGAACAAGGTCGCCGTGGAGGCCACTATTCTCACAGGGCTGGCACTCAATTGCACCATCAATGAGCGCGCCAAGTTCGACCGCAAGAACTACCCCTACCCTGACCTGGTCAAAGGCTACCAGATCTCGGAGTACGATCAGCCCATCGCCAGCAACGGCTGGATCGATGTGGAGGCGGACGGGCAGAAGCGGCGCATCCGCGTCACCCGCGTCCATCTGGAAGAGGATACGGCCAAGCTTACCCACAAGATTGATCCATCGGGCGAGACCTACAGCCTTGTTGACCTCAACCGCTCCGGAACGCCTCTCATGGAGATCGTCGGCGAGCCCGATATCCGATCGGCGGAAGAGGCCCGCCAATATCTCACCAAGCTCCGCTCCATCCTCCAGTACCTTGGCGTCAGCACCGGCAACATGGAGGAGGGCAGCTTCCGCTGTGATGCCAACGTCAGCATCCGCCCCAAAGGCTCCACCAAGCTTCCCGACCACAAGGTGGAAGTGAAGAACATGAACAGCTTCCGCGCCGTCTATCGCGCCCTTCTCTTTGAGGTGGAGCGCCAGGCGCAGGTCCTCGATTCCGGCGGGCGCGTCGTTCGCGAGACCCGCGGCTGGAATGAAGCCAAGGGCGCAACCCTCAGCCAGCGCAGCAAGGAGCGGGCGCACGATTACCGCTACTTCCCGGAGCCTGATCTCCCGCCTCTGCACCTCGATCGCGAGTGGGTCTCCCTCATCAAGGCTCGCATGCCCGAGCTTCCCGATGCCCGTCGCGAGCGCTACATGACGGAGTACGCCCTATCCGACTACGATGCGCGACTCCTCACCAACAGCAAGGCTATGGCCGATTTCTTCGAGACCACGGTGAAGCTCAAGCCCGGCGCCGATGCGAAGGCCCGCGCCAAGGCCGTCGCCAACTGGGTCCTGGGTGAGATGTCCCGACTCCTGAACGCCGAGAATATCGAGATCGAAGACCCTAAGGTCAAGATGCGCCCGGAGCACGTCTCGGAGGTCGTCGAGCTTGTGGAATCCAGGACCATTAACCAGGTCGTCGCCAAGGAAGTCTTTGAGGCCGCCTTCAAAACAGGCAAAGGCCCTGCCCATCTGGTCAAGGAACAGGGCAAGACCCAGATCTCCAGCGCCGATGAGATGACCCCTCTCATCGAACAGGCCGTCGCGGCCAATCCCCAGGCCGTCAAGGACTACATGAGCGGCAAGGAGACGGCGGTGAAGTTCCTGGTAGGCCAGGTCATGAAATCTTCCAAGGGCCGGGCCAATCCCAATGTGGTGCAGGACCTCCTGAAAGAGCGCCTGGACAAGATGAAACCCACCTAATCGGCTATAATGAATAGGTTGTCATGCAAACCGCCTTCAACTACATCTCGATCATCCTCTCCATCGTCCTCGTCATCCTCTTCATCCTTCAGGTGAAGGGCACGGGCGGCGGCTTCTTCGGCGGCGGTAGCGGCGGTGCCTATCGCACCAGGAGAGGCTTCGAGCAGACTCTCTTTCGCGCGACGATCCTTCTTGTCGTCGTTTTCCTGGTTGTCTCCATCGTCAGCGCGCGCATCTTCTAGCCAGGTCGGCCATGGCGCCGATCATCACCCTCACCACGGACTTCGGCCTCTCGGACCCCTACGTCGCCTCCGTTAAGGGCGTCATCCTCTCCATCAACCCGCGCGCTCGTCTGGTGGACATCTCCCACCAGGTGCCGCCGCAAGATATCCTCCACGGCGCCTTCCTCCTTTCCACCGCCTGGCGCTCCTTCCCCAAGGGCACGCTGCACCTCGCCGTCGTGGACCCGGGCGTCGGCACCAAGCGAAAGGCCGTCGCCGTCTCCTTCAAGGGGCACAGCTTCCTTGCGCCGGATAACGGTCTCCTGTCGCTCGTGTTGGGCGGCGGCGCATCGTCAACTCTCCCATCGCAAGCCCGCGCTTACGCCATCACGAACCCTCGCTATCGCCTCAAGCGCGTCAGCAGCACATTCCACGGCCGCGATATCTTCGCTCCAGCCGCCGCGCACCTCTCACGCGGCCTGCCCATCCGGCGCTTGGGGCCATCTCTGAAGCGCCTCGTCACCTTGGATGTCGCCTTTCCGGTTCGAGAAAGGGACGGCTCCCTTCGCGGAGCCGTACTGCACGTGGACGCCTTCGGTAACCTAGTGACAAATATCAGGATAGGATGCAAAAGGCGACATAACGGTGGAGGTTGCCGGAAAGAGCATCCCAAAGCTCAGTGAGACGTTTGCTGACGCCGTCGGCCTGCTTGCCCTCTGGGGCAGCAGCGACTACTTGGAGATCGCCGTTCGCAATGGCAATGCCGCCGCACTGCTGGGCGTGAAACGTGGCGATCCGGCCCTGGTGCGGCCCAAGCGCTAGGCTAGATGCCCAGGTTCTTCTTCAGGTCCCGCTGGAGCTCCGTCACCCAGGAGTGCAGTTCCCTATGCTCCCCGGGTAGGTCATGCACGAAGTGGAAGTCAAACCCCGCCTGCTTCGCGAAATACTTGTCCATCTCACCGTCGCCGATGTGCAGGTACTTCTCCGCCGGGAACTTCGCCTTCACTTCATCCAATCGGTGCTTCAGGGAGACGAAGTCTACCTCGATATTATGCTCTTTCCAGAGCTGGATCTGGTTGCTGATGGGCCTATCGGAGGCGCTTCCCACCACGTAACCCAGTTCCTTTGCCCTGCGAACGATCTCGAGGGTGATTCTGCCTGGGGGCTCGCCGAAAACCATTGTCCCGTCTATGTCAAAGCTGATGAGTTGCAGAGGAGATTCCTTTGAAGAGAGCAGAGATATTCTCACACGGGCTTTCCGGCGCGTCAACTCAAAATGCGTAATTTTCCCCGGGAAAGAAAGGAGGCGTTCCGATCTGATATCGGAATGCCTCCAAAAGAGCGTGACTTGGACTGAACGCCCGCTAGGGGCCTCGTCTATCTGCCGCCGGCGGCGAGGTAGCGCTTATGGCCTGCAGGCCGCCCAGGCCGTCTGGCCGTAGGAACTTCCTGCATCAGCGTCGCCAGCATCCCGGCGTTCGCCTGCTCCTTGCTATAGCCGCACTGAGCGCAGGAGGCATACTTCCCGAACCGGTCTTCCTCCTCATACAGGTCACCCTTGCACTTCGGACAGCCCTTTAAGTACATCATGGCTTTGCTCCGTTCCTTCGTTCACCCGGACGGTCCCCTTTCCGTCCGCCCACAGGATGCACCGGGGTGGTTGAAGTTGCATCCCTCAAAATAGTGAACGTAGAAACTAAGCAAAAGGTTAGCCTTGTATTAGGCGAATTGCGTCACAGAACGGTAACAGAAGAGTTACAGATTGGATTACTTGGTTAGAAAAGCGTGAGAGTAAGCCGTCTGGGTGATACCTAAGGAGACCTGAAAGCCGAATCAGGAATGCCTGAGGCAGCTATCGCGCCTTCCGCCACTTGGTCCCTTCGGGGCCGTCTTCCAGCGCGATCCCCAGCTCTCCCAGGCGGATCCGTATCCGGTCGGCAAGCTGGAAATGCTTCGCCTTCCTCAGCGCCGCCCGCCGCGCGATAAGGTGGTCCATCACCTGGGCCAACGCCGTCGGTTTTGCGCTTGGCGGCTCTCCCACCTCGTCAATCAGCGCCAGGAGCGGTGTCAGGTCCATTGCCTCGTGACTTGCCGCCTCTTTCAGCGTCAGGCCCAGCACTCCGGCCAAGGCCCTCAGTGTCACCTGGGCCTTCTGGATTCCTCGCGCCTCTTCTGCCCCTCGGTTGATCTCCCGCGCCAGGTCGAACAGCGCCGCGATCGCCTGCGCCGTGTTGAAATCGTCGTCCATCGCCTCTTCAAAACGCTTGTTGAACGGCGCCGCATCCACCGGGTCGCCTGTCCCTTTGGACGTGGCTCCCGCCGCGATGCGTAGGCGCTCCGCGCCCCGGTCCGCCGCCTGCACCGATTCCTCGCTGAACTTCAGCGGGGAGCGGTAGTGCGAGCCGAGGACAAAGAGCCGCATCGCGTCCGCGGAATGCCGCTCCAGCGCCTCTTTGATCGTCACCAGGTTCCCCAGCGATTTGCTCATCTTCTCTTCGCCAAGCTGCAGGAGGCCGTTGTGCAGCCAGAACCGCGCGAAGGGCTGCTTCCCCGTGAACGATTCGCTCTGCGCGATCTCGTTCTCATGATGCGGGAAGATCAGGTCCGCCCCGCCCCCGTGGATGTCCAGCGTCTCTCCAAGGTGCCGGAGGGACATGGCCGAGCACTCGATGTGCCACCCCGGCCTGCCGGGGCCCCAGGGGCTGGCCCACTCCGGCTCCCCCGGCTTCGCCGCCTTCCACAGGGCGAAGTCCATCGGGTGCTCCTTCTGCACCCCGGGCTCCACCCGCGCCCCCGCCACCATGCTGTCCAGCGTGCGGTGGCTCAGCTTCCCGTAGTCGTCGTCCTTCGTCACGCGGAAATAGACGTCGTTGTTGCCGGCTACGTATGCATACCCCTTCGCGATGAGCCCCTGGATCACCTCGATGATCTTCGGCAGCTCCTGGGTGGCGCGCGGATAGACCGTCGCCCGCTTGATGTTCAGCGCGTCCATCTCCCGGAAGAACTCGGCGATGTGCCGCTCAGCCAGCTCCGTGGCCGGGATGCCCAGGCGGTTCGCCCGGTCAATGATCTTATCGTCTATATCCGTGAAGTTCTGGACGTAGCGCACCGTGTAGCCCTTGTGCTCCAGGTAGCGCCGGATCATGTCGAAGTTCATGGCGCTCATGGCGTGGCCCACGTGCGCCGCCGAATAAGGCGTGACGCCGCACACATACATCTTGACCGTCTTGCCGTCGGCGGGCGCGAACTCTTCCTTCTTGCCCGTCAGCGTGCTGGAGATCTTCATGAGGTGGCTTGTTCGATGAGCGCCACGGCCTGTGCCGCGATGCCTTCGCTCCGGCCTTCAAACCCAAGGCCGTTGGTGGATTTCGATTTGATGCCGAGCCTGGCCGGCTCGATGCCCAGGGCTGCGCTCAGGCGCTTGCGCATCTCTGGCACGTGCGGGCTCATCCTGGGGTGCTGGGCGATGATTGTAACATCCACATTTCCGATGCGCCAACGCGCCTCCGCCAGCTTTTTCGCCGTGAACTCCACGAAAGTCAGGCTCGGCGCATCCTTGTAGCGCGCGTCGCTCGGCGGGAAGAACGTGCCGATGTCCCCCAGGCCCGCCGCCCCCAGCAGCGCATCCACGATGGCGTGGCACACCACGTCGGAATCGCTGTGGCCCTCCAACCCCTTCTCATGGGGGATGTGGACGCCGCCCAGCATCAGCCGTCTGCCGGGGACCAGCGGGTGTGCGTCGTATCCTGTGCCCACGCGGAAGCTCGTCATCCCTGCCCCTTTTTCCTCAGAAGCACTTCGGCTACCGTTATATCCTCCGGCGTCGTGACCTTGATATTTTCGTAAGAAGCCATAAAGACCTTCACCGTCTCTCCCATCCGCTCCACCAGCATCGCGTCGTCCGTCGCGTCTGCCGTGATTTCGGAATACGCCTTCACAAGCATGTCGTACCGAAACACCTGGGGCGTCTGTACCTGCCACAGGCCTTCTCGCGGCGGCGTGGCCGTGATCTCCTGGTCGGCGTTCACCTGCTTGATCGTATCCTTCGCAGGCACCGCCGCGATGGCCGCCCCCGTCGCCTTCGCCGCCTCCAGCCCCCGTGCGATGATGGCTCCGGTCACACAGGGCCGCGCCCCATCGTGGATCATCACATAGTCGCACTGCCTTAGGGCAAAAAGGCCTGCCTTCACGGAATCCTGCCGTCGTGCGCCCCCGCTCACGATGGCCGTCACCTTGCGCCAGCCCGCCTTCCGCGCCAGCGCCTCGCCCATGGGCACAAGGTCTGCCCGCATCACGATGACGATCTCATGGACCAGTGCCGAAGCCTCAAAGGTCTCCACGGAATGCGCGAGGATCGGTTTGCCCAACACCGGCGTCAGGATCTTGTCTATGCCCTGCATCCGGCGGCTTTCCCCGGCGGCGGCGATCACCACGCCCAATTGGGGCGCGCGTGCCGATGAGGAGCCTGCGGCGGAAGGCGGCGGCATGCGGGGCGGTTACCCCTTGAGCTGCGCGAAGACGATGCGTCCGGCGTTCGTCTGCAGCACCCGCGTCACGGAAACGTCCGTCTCTTCCCCGATGAGCCGCTTCCCGTTCTCGATGACTACCATCGTGCCGTCGTCCAGGAAGCCTACGCCTTGGCCCGCCTCTTTCCCCTCTTGCACGATCTGGATGCGCATCTCTTCCCCGGGTTGCAGGATGGGGCGGAGCGCGTGCGCAAGGTCGTTCATGTCCAGGACCTTCACCCCTTGGATGGAGGCCACTCGGTTCAGGTTGAAGTCCGTCGTGAGCAGCGCGGCGCGCATCTCCCGGGCCAGCGCCACCAGCTTGCCGTCCACATCCGTTCCCTGCGTGATCGTGTCCGGGAACATCATCGGCACCTTGTCCTCGCGTCCCAGCTTATTCAGTATCTCCAGGCCTCTGCGTCCCCTGGCACGCCGCATGGCGTCCCGGGAGTCCGCGATCTGCTGCAACTCTTCCAGCACGAACTTCGGCACTACCAGCGTATCGTGGATAAACCCCGTCTGGACGATGTCCGCGATGCGCCCGTCAATGATCGCGCTCGTGTCCAGGATGATCTTGTTCGGGCCTGTTCCGCCGTCCGTCGTGATGCGCAGGAAATTCATCAGGTCCCGTTCCCGTGAAACGAACGTCAGCGTCATGACGATGATGACAAAGACTGAGGCGACCAGCGGCGCGAAATCGCCCAGGTCCCTGGGCAGGTAGGAAAGGGGGATCGTTATCAGCGCTGCTACCATCAGGCCCACAAAAAGCCCGATGCCCCCGGCGATGAGAGTGCTGAGCGGTAGCCCCTCTACTTTCTGAATGATGGCCGCATGGATGGCTCTAAACAGCAGCAGCGGGGCAAAGTAGCCCAAAATGAACCCGCCAGCTGTGAACGGAGGGCCCCATAGGAGGATATCTTGGGAGGCCGCGTCCGCGGCCGATGCGCCGATGAGCCACCCGGCTCCGCCCAGGGCCATGGCGCACGCCGCCCTGAGATAGCGGAACCCGCTGCTCTGGTATCGCTTCTCTTTCGGAGGCGGCGCGGCAGGCTCACTCTTCACGGGCGCAGTTGTCATCGCCGATGCCGCTCCTTCTGGAGCATCTACTGCTCGCTGAACCGGGGGCGCGCTCACCCAAAATCATACTACACACTAGAGTGAACGTACACTCGAGCCGAATGATAGCTTACCATAACCCAAAACGACGAGTCAAAAGAGGAAAGCGGGAACCACGATTCACGAATCACGTGATGAGGTTCTTCACCCAGCCCGCCCCAACGGCCCCCGCATAGGCGATGCCGATATTCTTGATCGTCTTGCCCACCCACGCCAATAGGAGGAAGTTCCTCAACGGGTAGCGGAGCGTCCCAACCGCGATGCCCAGGAGATCGAAGATGGGATTGGGAATGATGGAGAAGAACAGGATCACGGGCCAGCCCTTTGCTCGCACCCATCGCTCGATCGGCCGGTAGAAGCGTGATTTCTGCGCCACATCGCTCCCGCTATACCCCAGTGCATACCCCGTGATCTCGCCGATCGCCTCCGCCACCCCCGCGATGAGCCCCACGAACACCGGGTTCAGGTAGTCCCCGCCCAAAAAGACCGCCGCCGTGCTGGGCAGCGGGATCACTAACCCCCCGGAGCCGACGAGCGATGTCACGAAGATGGCCGGGTAGCCCAGCGTCTTCACCGTCTCTTCGATGTCCGTGAACCGGTCGCGGAAGACCAGCGCCATCGTGATGATGACGAGGACTAGAAAGAGGATAAGCAGCCGCACCTGCTTTCCCGTGATGGGGAGCGGATGCGGCGGTGGTTCGGCTCTCTTACCGTCGGCGGGCGAAGGTGGCGTGTCCACTGGTGGCTCGGCTGTCCATTATGCGCCTACCGCGCCGTGGAAAGAAAGTCCAGCAGCGCCCCGTTGAACGCCTCCGCCTGCTCCAGGTGCGGCCAGTGCCCGCACTCTTCGAATATCTTCAGCCGCGCCGCTTGCGCCAGCTTCGCCGCCCGCTCCCCGTGCGCGACCGGCGCCACCGGGTCCTGCCTGCCCCACGCCACAAACAGCGGCATCTTCAGCTCCGCGATTCGGATATCCCGTCGCACGCTCTTCTTCTGCCCCTGAATGGTTACCCCCGCGCGCAGCATCCTCAGGATGCCGCCCACCGCTCCCGGCCGCCTGCGGAAGGCCAGCATCTCATGTACCGCCGCCTCCTCGATCGCCGATGGGTTGTGCACCAGCGTCCGCAGCAGCTTCCGCACGGAGGACTCATTCGGCCTGTGCCCGTACTCGCCGAGGAGCGGCAGGCTCCCCAAGCGCAAGAAACCCGCGATCTCCTTGCCCAGCCCCACGCTTCCCACCAGCGTCAGCGTGCGCACGCGCCCCGGCTGCGCCAGCGCCGTCTCCAGCGCGATCGCCCCGCCCAGCGAATTCCCCACCAGGTGGACGCGCTCCAACTGGAGCGCGTCCATAAAGGCGACGACGAAGCGTGACGCATCCTCCAGCCGGTACGGGAACCACACCAGGTCCGATCTCCCGTGCCCCGGCAGGTCCATCGTGATCGCCCGGTGCCGCTCCCCGACGACCGAGACGTTCTTCCGCCAGTTGAACGCCGAATTCCCAAGGCCGTGGAGAAAGATCACCGGCTCGCCTTCGCCCGCCTCCCAATAGTGGACGGTATGCCCCTCTATCTGGATTGTGCGCTCTGCTGCTGCGATTGCGTCCGGCGGCATGCCCGCTATTATCGCGGCGCACTCTCCCAAACAAAAGGGCCTCCGGTCTGCACCGGAGGCCCCAAATCGCTCTATCCCTCTCCTGCTCCTTGTACCTTGAACCTTCTTCTTATCTTCCCGCCGTCACAGGCCGCTTCATGCTGAACTCCAGGCGGCCATCCTTCAGGTCCACCAGCACATGCTCGCCGTCCTTGAACTCGCCCGCCAGCACCCGCTTCGCCAGCGGGTTCTCCACATGCCGCTGGATCGCCCGGCGCAGCGGCCGCGCGCCGTACACCTGGTCGAAGCCCTGCTCCACCAGCCAGTCCTTGGCCGCCTGCGTCAGCTCGATCTCCAGCCTCCGCTCCTCCAACCGCTTGCGCACGTCCTTTAGCAGCAGGTCTATGATCCGCCCGATCTCCTCCTTCGTCAGCGGGTCAAAGATGATGATCTCGTCAATGCGGTTCAACAGCTCCGGGCGGAACGTCCGCTTCAGCGCATCCTCGATATTCTTCCGCATCCTATCGCGGCTCGATTCCTTCGCCGCAGCCGTCGGCTGGAAGGCGAACGTCTGCTTCCCCGCCTCGCCTGTGCCTAGGTTGCTCGTCATGATGACGATCGTGTTGCGAAAGTCTGCCGTCCGCCCGTGGCTGTCCGTCAGGCGTCCATCCTCGAGGATCTGCAGCAGGATGTTGAACACATCCGGGTGCGCCTTCTCGATCTCATCGAACAGGATGACCCGGTAGGGCCGCCTGCGCACCGCCTCCGTCAGCTGGCCGGCGTCCTCAAACCCAACATAGCCCGGCGGCGCGCCGATGAGCCGCGAGACCGTGTGCTTCTCCATATATTCCGACATATCGATCCGCACCATCGCGTCCTCGTGGTCGAACATGAACTCTGCCAGCGCCTTCGCCAGCTCCGTCTTGCCCACGCCCGTGGGGCCCAGGAAGATGAAGCTGCCGATGGGCCGCTTCGGGTCCTTCAGGCCGGACCGCGCCCGACGCAGCGCGTCGGAGACGGCGCTGATCGCCTGCTCCTGGCCGATCACCCGCTGGTGCAGCCGCTCTTCCATGTTCACCAGCCGCTCCGCTTCGCCCTCCAGGAGGTTAGAGACCGGGATCCCCGTCCACGCCGCGATGAGCTCCGCCACGTTCCGCGCCTCCACCTTCGTGGATATCTTGGACTCCTTCAGCCACTTGTTCTTCGCTGCGGCATATTTCTTTTCGGCGTTCAGCCGCTGCGTCTTCAGCTTCGCATGCGTCTCGTACTCGCCTCGCTGGGCCGCGGCCTCCTCCTCGTTCGTCAGGCGGTTGACCTCCTTCTCCAGCTCCTTCACATCCTTCGGCGCGCTCTGCGCCTCGATGCGCACCTTGCTCGCCGCTTCGTCTATCAGGTCGATCGCCTTGTCCGGCAGCTTCCGCTCCGTTAGGTAGCGGCTGGAAAGCGTCGCCGCCGCCGTCAGCGCCTCGTCCTCGATCTGCACCTTATGGTGCGCCTCGTAGCGCGGGCGGATGCCGCGCAGGATCTCCACCGTCTCTTCGATGCTTGGCTCGTCAATGTAGACCGGCGAGAAGCGACGTGCCAGCGCCGCATCCCGCTCGATGTGCTTGCGGTACTCGTCCAGCGTCGTTGCGCCGACGCACTGCAGCTCGCCCCGTGCCAGCGCTGGCTTCAGCATATTGCTCGCGTCTATCGCGCCCTCGGCCGCTCCCGCACCGACGACCGTGTGGATCTCGTCAATGAACAGGACGATCTCTCCCTGGGCCGACCGGATCTCGTCCATCACGGCCTTCAGCCGCTCCTCGAACTCGCCCCGGAACTTGCTCCCGGCCACCAGCGCCCCCATCTCTAGCGAAAGGACGCGGCGTCCCTTCAGCGAATCCGGCACATCGTCAGCCGCGATATGCTGCGCCAGCCCCTCCACCACCGCCGTCTTGCCCACCCCCGCATCGCCGATGATGACCGGATTGTTCTTCGTCCGCCGCGTCAGGATCTGGATGACCCGCTTGATGGCATCATCCCGGCCGATGACCGGGTCCAGCTTGCCCTCCCGGGCCAGCTTCGTCAGGTCGCGGCTGTACTTCTCCAGGGCGCGATACTTGCTCTCCGCCCGCGGGTCCGTCACCCGGTGACTGCCGCGGATGTCCGCCAGCGCCCGGTAGACCTTCTCCCGCTCGATGCCGAAATCCTTGAGGATCTTGCCCGTGTCGCCGTCCGTCGCCATCGTCACCGCGATCAGCAGATGCTCGGAGCCGATGAACTCGTCCTTGAACCGCTTCGACTCCGATTCCGCCGCTTCCAGCAGTCGCGCCACCCTCGGCGTGATGAAGATCTGCGGCCCCGCCGTCGCCTGCTTAAGGGCGTTCCCCAGGATGGACTCCAGCCTGCTCTTGATGAGCTCCCTATCGAGTCCCAGGCGCTTCAGCGCCTCGGGCGCGATCCCGTTCTCCTGCCGCAGGAGCGCCAGAAAGATATGCTCCACGTCCCACTGGGCGTGTTGGTACTGCTGCACCAGGCTCTGGGAGTCGCTGATGACCTCCTGGGCCTGCTCGGTGAATCGTTCTGGCTTCATCATGTCGGTGCCTCTGCTTCTGCGCCTCCGCTCCGAGGCGGTTATGCGTTAGATGCCGCTCGTGCCTTGCGTGATTCGTTCCTCTGCCGTGTGGCCTTCCCCACCGGCGTGACATCTATGATTTCAGGCGTGCCGCTTCCGCCCTGCAACTCCTGCAGCAGCGCGCCCATCCGCTCCTCCATCTGCGCCAGCTTCCCCGCCATCCGCAGCATCGCCTCTGCTCCCGTCAGGCTCATCCCCATCTCCTGCGTCAGCCGCCGTATCTTGATGAGCCGTTCGATGTCCCGCTTCGAATAAAGACGTTTGTTCCCGCTGGTCCGCGTCGGCTGCACAAGCCCCGCACGCTCGTAATAGCGCAGCGTCTGGGCGTGCAGCCCCACCATTCGGGCCGCGACGCCCATGGTGAAGCAGGGAGTCTCTTTCGTGATCTTCTCTCGCATCGCCGTTACCCGCGCAGCCGCTTGAGCTCTCGGAATATCTCGCGCTCGCGCTCGGAAAGGTTTGTCGGCAGGATGACCTTGATCTTGGCGTACAGGTCGCCCCGGTCGTTGGAGTTCAGCTTCGGCATCCCCTGGCCCGCCAGGCGGAAGACGCGCCCGTTCTGTGCCTCCGCTGGAATCGTCAGCGCCAGCATCGTCCCCTTCAGCGTCGGCACCTTTACCTCGCCGCCCAGCACCGCATCGGCCACGGAGACGGCGGCGTCCACGTAGAGGTCGTCGCCTTTGCGCTCGAAGGCGTAGTGCGGGCGGACGGTGATGGTGATGTACAGGTCGCCGGGCGATGTGCCTCCCTGGCCGCCTTCGCCCGCGATCCGCACCCGCGACCCGGTGCGCACGCCCGGCGGGATGCGCACCTCCAGCCGCCGCGTCCTGCCCTGTGCTCCCGCCAGCTGCAGCACCCGCGTCGTCCCGGCGAACGCCTCCTCCAGCGTCACCTCGGCATTCGCCTCCACATCTTGCCCGCGCGATGAGACCCGCTGGCCTCGCGTCGCCCCCGGCGCTCCGCCGAAGAACGACCCGAAGATGCTCTCAAAGACATCGTCGCCTCCGTTGCCGAAATCGAAATTGACTGCCGTCGGCCCCCGGCGTCCCGATGTCGTCTGTCGCCCCCCGAGATTGCTGAAGCCGCTGTCATCCTGGACTCCTGCGGCCGCGAACTGGTCGGCCCGCTTCCAGTGCTCCCCGTACCGATCGTACTTCGCCCGCTTCTCCAGGTCGGAGAGCACCTCGTGGGCCTCGTTCACCTTCTTGAACTTCGCCTCCGCCGTCTTATCCCCCGGATTCAAGTCAGGGTGCAGCTTCCGCGCCTGCTTGCGGTAGGCGTCCGTGATCTCCTCCTGCGAGGCGTTCTGTGCAACGCCCAGGATGTCGTAATACTCCCGCTTGCCCATCGGCTTCCCTGCCCGGCTGTGCGTTGCCTATAGTCTATGACTTTAGTCGGACTGTGTCAATGTTCCTTAGTGCCTCCTTGCATGCCCCCTGTCGCCCTCAGGCGCGGTGATGTCCAATCACCGCGACGAACGGGCCTACCCCGTCCGGGTTGTCGCACAACCCACACATCCGTAGGGGCGGCCCGATGCCATCGGGCGAACGCGGCGCGCGCCCTTCTCCAATCCCCCTTCCCCGGGGTTGCCCCCGCAACCCACCTTCCACTCCGGTAGGGGCTGGCCTTCCCGCAGGGCTCCGATACATCGGAGAGGCCAGCCCTCCCCGTCGGGCACGTCACGTGCCCCTACCCTCTCCCAGCTCCGATTTATCGGAGCGTCCGGGAGAGCCATTCCGATGGCATGTGCTCATTCTTATGAGCTGTGCTCTTCCTAGAGCAACGAGAGGGCCAGGGTGAGGTCTCCGAAATCCCCTCTCCCCCCGGTTGCCCCCGCAACCTAGGAACGGACTGGGCTGTCCCAGCGGCCCCTATCCCTCGCTTCGCAGGAGAGGGACCAAGGGAGAGGTTTTCTAACTCCCTGCCCCCGGTTGCCCCCGCAACCCCTTCCCCATCGCCGCCCAACGCGGCTTACCCTCTCCCAGAATCTAGCGAAGCTGAGCTCGTCCGGGAGAGCCATTCCGATAGCATGTGCTCATTCTTATGAGCTGCGCTCTTCCTAGAGCAACGAGAGGGACCTAGGTCGAGTCTTCGAGACCCCGATGCGGCATCGGGGGAGAGGTCTCCCTCATCTTCATTTGACAGCCCCCTCCCCCTGCCCTACGCTACCAACAGGAGCTTTCTCCCCCTAAAACAGCGGCCTCGCCATGGCGAGGCCGCCCTCGGATTTCCAAGGAGCCTCATGACCGGTCTCGCGGCTGTTGTCCTAGCGGCGGGCAAGGGCAAGCGGATGAACTCCAAACTGCCCAAAGTCCTCCACCGCATCTGCGGCAAGCCCATGGTCGCCCACGTCGTTGCGGCGGCCAAAGCGGCCGGCGTCAAGCGCCTCGTCGTCGTCATCGGCCACGGCGCTCAGCAGGTGCGCGATTCCCTGGGCAAAGACGTCGAGTTCGTCGTGCAGAAAGACCAGCTCGGCAGCGGCCATGCCCTCCTCCAGGCGCGCAAGCTCCTCGAGGGGAAGGCCTCCTCCATCCTCGTCCTCAACGGCGATGTCCCCCTCGTCACTCCCGCGACCCTGACCAGTCTCGCCTCCCTCCAGGCGGAAAAGAGCGCCCCAATCGCCTTCCTCACCTCTTCCCACGGCCCCGTCTCAGGCCTCGGCCGCGTCTTCCGCGACCCGAAAGGCGATGTCCAGGACATCATCGAAGAAGCCGACCTCCCTGAGGGATTGGGGCTCCTCAAGGAGATCAACGTCGGCAACTATTGCTTCGACGCCGCATGGCTCTGGCCCGCTCTGGCGCAGGTGCCCAAGAGCAGGAGCGGCGAGTTCTACCTCACCTCCCTCATCGGCATGGCCTATAAGGACCGCAGGCCCGCCATCACCGCTCCCGTTGCCGATGCCGCTGAAGCCCTGGGGGTGGACACCCGACAGCGCCTCGCCGAGGCCGAGGCCGCCATGCGGCGCCGCATCCGCGATAGGTGGATGTCCTCCGGTGTCACACTCGTTGACCCGGCCACGGTCTACATAGATGCCGATGCCTCCATCGGCCGGGACACCACGATACAGCCCAATAGCTATATCCTGGGCAACACCTCCATCGGCCGGGACTGCGTCATCGGCCCCGGCGCCATGCTCGCCGAGGCCTCCATCGGCGATCGTTGCGCTGTCGTCGCCTCCTCCATCGAGTCTTCCACCCTGGAGGCCGATATCTCCGTCGGCCCCTTCAGCCGCGTCCGCGGCGGCGCGCACCTGGAGCGCGGCGTCCACCTGGGCAACTACGTTGAAGTCAAGAAGTCCCGCCTGGGCAAGGGCACGAAGTCCCACCACGTCAGCTACCTGGGCGATGCCACCGTCGGGAAGAACGTGAACATCGGCGCAGGCTCCATCACCTGCAACTACGATGGCGTGAACAAACTGCCGACCGTTATCGAAGACGATGTCTTTGTCGGCTGCGATACCATGCTCGTCGCCCCCGTGCGTCTGGGCAAAGGCTCCAAGACCGGCGCGGGCGCGGTTGTCACCAAGAACGTCCCTCCTCGCGTCACCGTCGTCGGCGTCCCGGCGCGGCCCCTCGTGAAATCCCCTCCAGCCGAGAAGCGCGCCAAGGCCGGGAGGCGGTAGCATGTCGCCCGGCAATGCCGCCGAAATACTCATCCTCATCGCCGGCCTGGCCATCCTCGGCATCTCATCCGGCGCAACCACGGCCCTCACCGGCATCCGCCGCGCGCGTCTCTGGCACCTCTTCTCCACTGACCGCGAGGCCGGCCTCGAGTTCGAAGCCCAGATCGGCCAGTACCGCTCCTCCCTCGTCGTCGTTCGCATGGTCGCCCTGGTGGCCGCCATCTCCTCCGCCATCCTCCTTGCCCATGAGATCTCCGATGGCCTCTGGTGGGCCATCCTGATCGCCGCCCTGGCCGTCAGCATCCTCCAGTTCTTCGTGGAAGGCCAGGTCCGACTCATCGCCGCCAAAGACCCGGAACGCTACTTCCACGGCATCGCTATTCCGTTGGCCGTCCTGCGGAAAATCACGCGCCCCGTCACGCGCCTCACGCCCCTGAGCTCGGAGGCCGCCTTCTCCCACTCCCTGGAGGACGGCGATGAGGTGGAGAAGCCGCTGGAGGAGGTTCGCGAGATGCAGGAGATCGTCTCCAGCCCGGACAGGCCTGCCGTGCCCGATGAGGCGGAGCAGGAGATGATCGGCGCGGTGATGGAGTTGAAGGACACCTCCGTTCGCGAGGTCATGACCCCTCGCCCTGACATGGAGGCCGTGGGCGACGACGAAAGTTTCGATGATGTCATCAAGCTTATGACGGAGCGGGGCCGTAAGCGCGTCCCCGTCTATCATGAATCCCTGGATAACATCGTCGGCATCATCCACTATGGCGATGTCCTCAAAGCCGCCCACACCGGGCAGAAGCCCGCGATAAAGGACCTCGCCAAGCCCGTCCTCTTTGTCCCCGAGTTCAAGAAGGCCCGCGATCTCCTGCGCGACTTCCTCGTCAAGCGTGTTCACATGGCCGTCGTCGTGGATGAGTACGGCGGCGTCGAAGGTCTCGTCACCCTCACCGACCTCGTCCAGGAGATCGTCGGCGATATCGCCCCCGAGGCTGATAGCGAAGTCTCCATGGTCAAGGACGGCGAGGCCGTCTTCGATGGCCAGGTCTCCATCTATGAGGTGAACGACAACCTGGAGACAAGCCTCAAGGGCGAGAACTACGGGACCATCGGCGGCTTTGTCCTCCACCACCTCGGCCGTCTCGCCAAGCCCGGAGACCGCGTCCACGCCGAAGGCGTCCAGGTGGAGGTCGTCTCCACCGCAGGCCGCCGCATCCGCAAGGTCCGCGTCAAGCGCCTCGCCCCCGTCCCCGAGCAGCCCCCGGCTGCTTAGCAGGGAAGCGATCCGGTTTTCCTCAAGATGTTTGTCTTTGTGGAGACCTCTCTTTCTCTAAGGGCTGTGTCTTTTGGACTACGGCGATCGTGGGGAAGTTTGTGCTGCAGAGGGCCCGACGGTGTGCCATGGGTGGACGCGTCCAGCAAAGGTGCGGGCGTTTAACGTTCCCGGAAGGCCGGGACAGGGCATCGCGATAGCGGTCTCGCGACTTCCCCACAGTGCCCTCGGCGACATGGGTCAGCCGGTCACGCCCGCTTGTGAGTCGTCCAAGACGGACAGATCGTACGATCTTCCTTCGTCGCGTGGGCCTAGGCCAAGTGCGAGTGCGATGCGGTGGCTGAGCGCCGGGTACCATTCGGCGCGGCGTCCCGCAACGGGGCCGCTCTGCAGAACTTTGTGGCATAGGCTGAGGGTGTATCGCCATACGTTCCTCTACTTCAATGATAAGTACTAACGTCAAGTGGGGAGAGGACAAGAGAAGCTACCCACAGATGAAGAAGATTAGGGAGAAGGAATGGAGGAAGGAGGAGGAAGAGGGTTGATCCACCGAGGGCACAGAGAGCACAGAGGCAGGATGGGGAGATTTGTCCGCTCTGGTGCGGCCCCGATGCAACATGCGGTCCGGACTCATAGGAATGAGGGTGAGGACACACATAGTCCGAGAGCCTTTCAGAAAGGACAGAGAGTGCAGATGGAGAGAGGAGCAGGGTTTCGGACACGGAAGTACCCACAGGGGGCACTGAATGTGCGGATGCGGAATGGAAGGGAGAAGACTCGGGCTGCCCCTGCATCCGCCTGTATCACGTGCGGCTGAGACTATCGGCGCTATACGCTCTTGAGGAACGGGCGGCTTTTGCCTATTCTGGATGGCAAGAACCTTTGCCCTGAAAGAATAGACACAACGATATGAAGAATTGCATCTTGTTCACAGCGCTTGTGCTTGTTGTTGCGCTTGCCGTGACAGCCTGCGGCGAAAAGAAGAGTGTAGGGCCGAAGTTCGAGAAGAATCCGACGCCGCCTCCCCTGAACGCCGAAGTGCTGGTCAAGGACTTCGCGACGGCGCAACGCCTCGTGCCGTTCAAGCTGACCCTGCCCACGAAGATCCCCGCCTCCGTGGCCTCTGCGCCGCTTTTCAAGGTGAGGAACCCTGAGCTGCGACTCGTTGAGGACGGCCGGCACTACGAGTTTTCAGTGGCCTATTCCGGGCTGGATTTCCGGCTTTTGGAGATCAGCCAGTCTGACAAATCGTACGATGCGCTGCACCTGAGGCCGGACCCCCTGCGCAGGGGACAGATCTTCCGCGGGGTGACGGTTGAGTTCCGGCAGATATCGGACATCGCAAAGAGGCCTGGGACGAATGCGGCAATACCGGGTTCACAGGTCTGGTGGAACGACCAAGGCGTGACGTACACGATCTACGCGGTGAATCTGAACATCGGCGATGTGCTGGGCGTGGTGGATTCAATCATCGAGGCGTCGCAGAAATAGCAGGCCTATCCGGGACGTGGTCCGGCAATGGCGGCGCTCATCTGTTTGGCGAGGTGGTCGCGCATAAGCTTCCCCGAGAGCATGGCGGTGATGTGGCCTTTGGGGATAGTGGCAACCGTCAGCCTGCCATAAGCGGCGCGGTGATGGGCGTAGGGGATCACGGCATCGTGCTTGGCGAGCAGAGGGAAGACGTTCTTATCCGGGACTGAGGCCCATTCGCGGTGGAAGTTGAAGAGGGAGCGGATGCGGTCGGGGTCGGCCTTGGCGCGTTTGCCGACCTTCATGGCGTAGGCGCTTTCCAAAAAGACATCGCCCATCAGGGGGCTGGCGAGCATGGGGCAATAGGCATCGGCGGTGTTGCAGTGGATGTGATGGCGATTGGTGATGGCGCCCCCTAAGCTCGCCCCGGCTATGATGACCTTCGTCGCTCCCCGGCTCCGGGCGACGTTCACGACGTGTTCGATGGCCCGGACGCCGACGGCCATCATCGCCAGGTAGTTCGCCACTCGCCTCATCTTGTTTGTGAAGCGCTTGGGCTCTTCATGGTATGGCGCGCGGACGACGATGAGGTTGGCGTCCACATCTTTTACCTGGGGAAAGATGCGCCGGAAGCTTGCGTCGAAGGGTTTTTCCGCGGTGCCGTGGTGGTAAATGAGGGTGGGTTTCGCGCCGCGCCACTGGGCGATGCGGATGAGGGCGTTCAGATCGCCGATGTGGGAGCTGGCCTTGACCGGGTAATCGCCTGGGCCATCGAGGTCGGGGACGGTGAGGCGGACTTCGTGAAGCTGATCGGCGAACGAAGGAGAATCGAGGCTATCCGTGAAGAAATGAGGGGCAAGCCTGGCTGAGAGCCAGATGGCTGTGCGGTCTATTTGGGAGTGCATCGGGGGGTCCTCATGCAGCTTGTTTCCTGTGTTACCATGACTCCCGGCAAGGCAATTGTATGAGTTGGAGGCTCCCATGACCAATTTCCGCGTTATTTCCGCCGATTCCCACATCGTGGAACCGCCCAATCTATGGACCGACTATATCGCGCCTGCCTATAAGAGCCGCGCGCCGCACCTCGAGCGGATCGAGGGTGTTGACTACTTTATTGTTGAAGGGAACAGGATTGGGCCTCCCTACGGCTATTGCCAGGCCGGCATGGGCGAGGTGAAGGACAAGACATGGGCCGGAGTCTACAAAGGCGGGTACCAGCCGAAGGCGCGTTTGGATGACTTGGCGAAGGACGGCATTGACGCCGATGTGATCTACCCCTCGGTGGGCTTGCGCATGTACGCGATGAGCGACCCGGAGCTGAAGACGGCATGCTTCAACGCGTATAACCGGTGGATGGGCGATTTCTGCAAGGCCTTTCCCGACCGGCTGAAGGCCCTGGCGATGGTGGACCTGGCCGATGCCGACCGGGCCGCGAAGGAGCTGCGCGAGGCGAAGAAAGTCGGCCTGGCCGGGGTGATGATCACGGTGGAGCCTTCGGAATCGAGCATCTTCGGCGGGAAGACGCTGGACCCGTTCTGGGCGGCGGCGCAGGAGATGGAGATGCCGGTGAGCATGCACGTCCTCTCCAACCAGCGGGCCATCAATCAGACCTCGGAGATCGAATCGGTGCTGCACCACACGATCATCGAGCGGATGCTGGCGACGATGATCTTCGGCGGGCTCTTTATCCGGTTCCCCAAGCTCAAGATTGTCTCGGCGGAGAACGATGCCGGATGGGCCCCGTATCTGATGGAGCGGATGGACTATATCGGCGGGAACGTCCACCGGCAGGCCTATATGAAGCATGCGCTCATCGGCACGGGGAAGAGCCCCAGCGATTGCTTCAAGCAGAGCGTCTACCTGACGTTCATGCGGGATTTTTCGGGCGTCTACATCCGCAACCTGGTGGGCGTCTCGAACCTGATGTGGTCGAGCGACTACCCGCACCGGGACAGCACGTGGCCGAACTCCCAGCAGGTGATCGCGAAGCTCTTCGCCCAGGCGAACGAGGCGGACAAGCGGGCGATCCTGGTGACGAACGCAGCGAGGCTTTATGGATTCAGCGTGAAGAATTAGGGGGCGACCTCTCCCTCTTTTCCCTCACGTAGCTCGCGGACGAGCACAGCTCATACGCATTAGCCCATGCCATCGGCATGGCACCCGAAGGGAGGGAGCCTTTGTTGATCACGGCCGATGCTGCTTTCAAGATCAGCCTGGACCAGCGAAGTGCCTCCTTCCCTCGAAGCGGGAAGAGACACACCCCGATCCGGCATCGGGGACTCGGTGCGCATATGTCTGCCGGAGTACCGATGGTGTAGGTATATTTTCTCTGGAAGAGCGGGGGCAGACGAGAGCACGTAGGGAGTCAGATGCACCTGAAGCAGTTGAACGAGGGGCCGTGCAGAACGTATCTCATCGGCTCCGAGAAGTCGCGGCAGGCGGCGCTGGTGGACCCGGTGCTGGACCGGGTGGACGAGTACCTGAGGCTGCTTAAGCGCGAGAAGTGGCGGCTGGCCTGCATCATTGACACGCACACCCACGCCGACCATATCTCGGGCGGGCCGGCCTTGCGGGACCGGACGCAGGCGCCCTATGTGATGGACCCGAACGCCCGGGCGAAGTGCCCGAATCACCGGGTCCGCGACGGCGAACGATTGAAGGTGGGCGATGTCACCATCCGCGTGCTGGCGACGCCGGGTCACACGAACGACAGCATCACGTTGGTTGTGGACGGTCATCTGCTGACCGGCGACTTCCTCTTCATCGGCGACCAGGGGGCGGGACGGACGGACCTGCCGACGGGGGATGCGGGAGAGCACTTCGAGAGCCTGCAGAAGCTGAAAGAGTTCAGCGACAAGACGATCGTGCTGCCGGCCCATGACTATGAGGGGCATGCGCAGTCAACCATGGGGGCGGAGCGCACAGCGAACCTCAGGCTCAGGTTCACATCGAAGCAGACGTATAGGGATTGGCTCAAGAGGCAGGCGCAGCCGACGCCGGAGTGGATGCTGAAGGTGGTGCAGGAGAACTATGCCTGCTCCCAGCGCCCGGGCAAGGAATGGATACCGGTTGATTCGCCGATGTGCGCCGTGGGCGGGTCGCTGACGCTTGGGGTGGACGGCCAGCAGGTGCGGACGATGACGCCGGAAGAGGCGAAGAGGCGCATCGAAGGAACGGGGGCGCTGGCGCTGGATGTGCGGGAGCCCGATGAGTATACAGACGAGTTTGGGCATGTCCCAGGGAGCCGGCTCATCCCGGTAGGCCAAGTGGCACACCGCCTGGGTGAGCTGGAGGAGTTCCGCGGCAAGGAAATTATCACGATCTGCCGGAGCGGAGGCCGCTCCCTGACGGCGGCGGCTGTGCTGATGCAGGCGGGCTTCGGGAACGTAGCGTCTATGAGCGAGGGAATGATGGGTTGGAACCTGCGGAAGTACCCCATCGAGCGGGAGGCGAGGCCATCTCGCGGGCGCTAAGGGGAGCAGGCCATATCCCCTCTTTGGCCCTCTTTTCGCAAGGAGAGAGGCGACCGGAATCTGTTCTATGGGGCGATAGCAGCCTTGTCCGGCGAGCTACGGCAGGGGCAAGGATGAGGCCTTGGATATCGTAGGCCTTGGGCTGGTCTTCGGCGCGCTGGTGGGCCTGTGTCTGGGGCTGCTGGGCGCGGGCGGTTCGATCATCACGGTTCCCATCCTGGTCTACGCCCTTGACCTGACGGCGCACCAGGCGTCCGGGACTTCGCTCATCATCGTCGGGGCGGTTGCCATCTTGGGCGCGTCCATGCAGGTGCGGGCCAAGCGGGCGGACATCCGGACGGGGGTGACGGTGGGGGCCTGCGGCATCGCGGGGGCATTTCTGGGCGCGCGGCTCAATGCGCTGGCAGACGGCGAACTCATCTTGTTCCTGCTGGGGATCGTCTGCCTGGCCGCCTCTATCCGCATGGGACTAAGCATCCCGCGCCTGCCGGATCGCCCGCAGCGGCCGCCGGAGCCGCCATCGCTCTTGGGGCCGAAGGTGATCGCGGCAGGGATGACACTGGGGACGCTCTCCGGGTTCTTCGGCATCGGAGGCGGATTTCTCGTCGTTCCGCTCTTGGTGCTGTACTTCGGCATCCCGATGCGGTGGGCGAGCGGGACATCGCTCATCGTCATCGCGATCAATTCGGCGGCGGGATTCTTGGGGCACCTGAGCTTCGGCGAGGTGCGCTTCGATGCGGCGGGACCGATGCTGGGCGGAGGCGTGCTGGGTGTGCTGGCGGGGACGCGGCTGACGGGGCGCATGAAGGAGCGCGTCCTGCGAGGGCTCTTCGCGCTGATGTTGATCGCCATCAGCGGCTACCTCATCGCCAGGAATTACGATTTCGCGTCGTAGAGGTCAGGCCGGGCGCTTGGCCTCGTTCTCGGCGAGGGACTTGAGGTTCTCCAGGGTTTGCTGCATCCCGCGCGATACGGCGCGGCCGCGGGTGAGGGCGTAGGGCGGACCCAGGAGGATGTTAGAAATCGTGCCCAAGTCCACGATTACTTCATGAGTCACACGGGTCCCTTTCCCCTCGCCGCTCAGGCGGAACCACCACTGGATGCGCTTGGGCTTAGGCGCGCTGGGCGGCATGGAGGTCCAGGAGAAGAGGCGCGGCGGCTCGTAGGAGACGACCTCTGACTGGGAGACGAACTTGGAGCGCATGCCGGGGCCCATGGGGATATCTTCATCGGCCTCGAACTTCGTCCCGACCTTCACCGGGCCATCGGTGAGCTTGCGGATGGCCTTCACTTCGCCGCTGCCCGCCAGCTTCACATGCTGCGTGAGGTCTCCGGCGAGTCTGAAGACGGTCTCCATAGGGGCGTTGACGACGATCTCTTTGCGCACATGGAAGCCTCCCATCACAGATCTCCTTTCACAATTCTCCCTCATGCATGGCATACATGGCTGGCGGTCTTTCCCCGCTCTCTCGTTTGCGCTGCCGCGCGGTCTCCGCGGCGCGCTTGACCTGGGCAAGGGTTCTGCCCATGCCTTCGGCGATGGCCTGGGCGCGCTGGGCGGCGTTGATAGGGCGATAGGGTAGCTCGGCCATGGGGCCGAGGTCAATCTCCACATCGTGGATAAGGCGGGTATGGCCGTCCGTTGGGATGAGGCGGAACCACCACTGGATGCGCTCCGGGCGGAAGGGGCTGGCGGGAACGGAAATCCAGGAGATGAGCCGGGGAGGATCGTAGGCGACGATCTCCGAGGTGGCGACGACCTGCTGGCGCATGCCGAGGAGGGTGGATTCCTCTTCGGCTTCGAAGCGCGCGCCGGGACCGATGGGCCCCTGGCTCACCATGCGTATGCGGACGATCTCGCCGCTGCCCGCAAACTCGGGATGGCGGGGGACATCGCCGACGATGGCGAAGACTTCATCGAGGCTTGCCCTGATGACGATCTCGCGCCTGTCACGGAAGAGCATCGGCGCACGCTCCTGCGATACAATGTCCTGATAGATAGCCGCGGCTCCCCTGCATTGTGCCACAGCTATGCTAGTATGCGCCAAAACCGCCCAGTTTCCCCAGGAGGCACCGATGAGCGTGAAGGCACCGCCCAAACTGAATGTCGTCTCGTCCGATTCCCACGTGGTGGAGCCGCCGGACCTGTGGCAAAGGCACATCGAGCCGAAGTACCGGGATCGCGCGCCGCATCTGAAGCGCGGGGAGAAGGGGGACGTGCACTGGTGTGATGGCGGCGTGACGCTGGTGGATGTGGCGTTGCTCTCTTCCGGCGGGAAGAACCCGGAGGAGATTGACCTGGATACGGCGCGGTACGACCGGGATGTGCGGAAGGGCGGCTACGACCCGAAGGCGCGCCTGGCGGATATGGCGATGGACGGGATAGACGCGGAGGTCCTATACCCGACGCTCGGCCTGCGGATGTACGAGATCCAGGACCTGGGCTACCGGAAGGCCTGCTTTGAGGCGTACAACCGGTGGCTTGCCGAGGAATATGTGAAGGGGCATCGAGACATCTTTCGGGGCGTGGCGATGGTGACGCTGGACGATATCCCGTGGTCCGTGGAGGAGGCGCGAAAGGCGAAGAAGGCGGGACTCGACGGGCTGATGATTTCCGTGACCTCGCACGACCGGCGCTACGAGAGCACGGTCTTTGACCCGGTGTGGGCAGTGGCGGAGGAGTTGGAGATGCCGGTGACGATGCACCTGGCGACGATGCGGAGCAAGATGGTGCTGGAGACGCCGCCGGACACGATCGAGATGTGCCTGGAGGCGGCGTGGACGCTGGGGACGCTCATCTTCAGCGGGGTCTTTCTCCGGTTTCCGAAGCTGAAGGTAATCTCGGCGGAGAATGATGCAGGCTGGATGGCCTACTACCTATGGCGATCGGACTTCAGCAAGGGCGGGAACCTGAAGAGGATCACCAGGGGACGAGGACATGCGCTGAGCAGTCAATCGCTGCTGCCGAGTGAAATCTTCCGGCGGAATGTCTATATGTCGTTCCAGCGGGATAGGTCGGCGGTGCAGATGCGGCAGCTGATCGGGCCGGACAACCTGATGTGGGGCGCGGACTATCCGCATCTTGAAGGGACGTGGCCCATATCGAGGCAGACGTTCGATTGGCTGTTCGCGGGGATACCTGAAGCAGATAAGCGGAAGATGATTCGGGATAATTGCGCGAAGCTGTACGGGTGGGAGATGTAGGGGCGCAGAATGCGCCCGATGGGGAGGGCTGGCCTCTCCGATGTATCGGAGCCCTTTGGGTAGGCCAGCCCCTACGGGGATGGTGGGTTGCGAAGGCAACCCAGGCGGCGTAGGCCCGTTCGTCGCGGCAATTACCATTGCCGCTTCTCAGAGCGACAGAGGGGTGCCCCGGTGCCGCACACGGTCCGAGCGGTCCGGACTCGTAAGACCGAGAGTCCTTCCGAAAGGACCGCGTTCGTCCGATGTAATCGGACCGCCCCTACGCGGATTTGGGCTGGTCTTCTGTCTTGGCAGGGGTGAGCCTGGCTTCCATCTTTTCGACGCGCTCGCGGAGGGCTTTGTTGTCCGTGGAGAGCTTATCGAGGTCTTCACGGAGCTTGGTGACCTCTTCCTTGCCCTTGGAGCCCTGGCGGATGCTGGCGACGGCCTCCTTGAAGCGGCGGCGGACGCGCCCGTCTACCTCTCGGTCCACCTGGGCCGAGAGGCGGCCGATGGCCTTGCCATCGCCGAGGGATTCGAGGGCGACAGCGGTGCGGAGGCGAACGCGAAGCTGGGGGTCGGCCAGGTAGTCGGTGAGGAAGTCCACGGTCTCTTTCTTGTCCTCGCCGAGCCTGGCGACGGTGGAAATGGCCTCCATGCGAACGGGCTCGGAGTGGCCGTACTTGGACCACTCCTTCGCTACCTCTAGGCCGCGCTCGTCTTTCAGGTCGGCGAGGCCAGTGAGGGCGCCGCTACGGATGACGTCCATGAAGGAGTCCTTGGCCATGGTCTTTTTGAGGACGTCAAGGGCCTTGGGGGACTTGATCTTGCCGAGGGTGTGGGCCGCCGCGCCTTCCACGAAGTAGCTCTCATCGCCATGCTCGAGGATCTTAACCATGGCATCGGCGACGGCCTCTTCCTTAAACTCGGCGAGGGCGTTGACGACGGCCCTGCGGGCCTTGGGGTGCTTGACGGCGAGGCATCCGATGAGGGCGGCGCCGGCGGCCCTGGACTTGACGGCGCCGAGGGCGTCAGCAGCTTCAGCGGCAACGCCCCAGAACGCGTCCGTCATGACGGCGTTCTTGAGGGCGTCTATGCAGTCCTGGGAGCCGACCTTGGCGAGGGCGTGGGCGGCGGTGATCCGGCCCATGCAATCGGGGTCTTTCTTGAGGCGGTAGAGGTGCATCTCCTTGGGGGCCTCTTCTTCCAGGGTCTTGAGGATGCGGTTGCTCGGATCGAAGCGGGCCATGAGGGGCTTCTTCTCCAAGGGGATGTGGTAGCGGTGCTCTTTCTCTTCAAGGTTGAACTTGAAGCTCTTGCTGCCGCCTTCCCAGTGGAAGTCCACAACGACGGGCATATGGAAGATGGAGGTTTCGGCGTCAGCCTCCTGGGTCTGGGCGATGACGACGGTGGCGAGCTTGGTGTCATCGTCCCAGGCGTAGGAGACCTTGAAATTGGGGTGGCCGGCCTTGTGGACCCACTGATCGAAGAATCGCTCCATGGTCTTGCCCGTGGTCTCTTCGATGGCGCGGCGGAGGTCTTCCGTGTCCACAACGCCGTTACGGTGCTTCTCCACGTAGCGCTTGATGGAGCGGAAGAAGAGATCATCGCCCAGGAGGTAGCGGAGCATATGAAGGACCAAGGAGCCCTTCTCGTAGAGGTGGCGATCGAAGAGTTCGACGGGATCGTCATAGACGCGGGTGACGATGGGGCGGCGGTAGCGGCCGCCATCTTCGCCGAAGTAGTTCTGAGCGTTGTGGAACATCTCCAGCTTAAACTCGTCCTCGCCCAGGTGCTGCTCCGTGAAGAGGGCTTCAAAGTAGGTGGCGAAGCCTTCGTTGAGCCAGGCGTGGGACCAGTCCTTGCAGGTGAGGAGGTCGCCGAACCACTGGTGGGCGAGCTCGTGGGCGACGAGGGGGTCGGCGGTGAAATCGAGGTGGGCGCGGGCATCATGGAGGACCATATCGGTGAGGGTGGTGGCCGAGGTGTTCTCCATGCCGCCGAAGATGAAGTCTTCCACGCAGATCTGGTCGTATTTGTCCCAGGGGTAGGGAATGCCGATGAGCTTTTGGAAGACGTCCATGGCCTTGGGCGTGTTGCCGAGGGTGCGGCGGGCCTTCTCCTCCATGCCCGGAGGGACGTAGTACCGCATAGGGATGCCGTTCTTGGAGTCATCCAGCTCCACGAACTCACCGGCGGCGAGGGTGATGAGGTAGGTGACGTGGGGCTGTTGCTGGCTCCAGTGGTAGGTCTTGGTCCCGTGGGCCTGATTGTGGGTGGTCTTGACGAGCTTGCCGTTGGAGAGGGCGAACCATTTTTCGGGGACGGTGGCGATGACCTCGCTGGTGGCGCGCAGGTTGGGGAAGTCATAGCAGGGCGCCCAGTAGCGGGTGTCCATATCTTCGCCCTGGGTCCAGATCTGCGGCATTTTGCCGGGATAGCCCGCATCCGGCCCGACGAAGTAGAGGCCCTTGCGGGGATGGCCCTCATAGTCCACAGCAAGGGTGACTTGCTGACCGGCCTTGAGGGCGGAGGCGAACTTGACGCGGAAGGTCTCGTTGCCCGGGTCGAATTCGAGGCTCTGCGAGCCGTTGAGTTTGACGCCGAGGATCTTGAGGTCTACCGCGTCCAGGGTGACGCTTTCCAGGCCGTCTAGGACGGGCGAGAGGGTGAGGGAGCTGGTGCCGGTAATCTTGCCCTTGGGATGATCTATTGCGACTTCTATCTTGATGTGGTGGAGATTGAACTGCTTATCGCGGGTGTACTTGGGCTTGGCGCCGGGCATGGGGAAGGGCTTGCGGCCGGAGAAGGCGGAGGCCGACTCCAGATGGCGATTGCAGTAGTCGGACCAGTGGAAAAAGGCCATAAAGGCTCCTTGGAAGGTTCACGTGGCGCGGAGCATTGTAGCAAAAAGCGAGCGGGGACAGGGTTCATGGAGCAGGGGGCAAGCGTAAGAAAACGGAAACGGGAAGGAGGTCAGTTGCGGCGGAGGTAGAGGAGGAACTCTTGCTCCTGGACGACGCGGCGCTCTTTGAGGCAGAGGATGGCGTACTGGCTGAACATGCGGGCGAGGCTGGCGTTCTCCAGGACATCGGCGCCGAGGGTGACTTTGACTGGGGATGCGCCGAGGTCAACGAGAAGCTTGCGCTTGTCTTCGTGATCAATGACAAGCTGAATGGGAATGCCGGAGGAGGCCTCTATCTTCTCTTTGAGTTTTTGGAGGAATTCTGCGTCTTCCATGGTGATGCTCTCATTGTACAACCGACCTTGGTAATAGCAGCGGGGCCGGCATGTAGTTTGTGTTGCCGACCTCTTGCTGTGATACACTAGCCACGCTTTCACACGGCACTGTTCACAGGCCGCCGGCGCCGGATGCGAACGCCCCACATGCCTGTCGCAATCTCGGAAACGAATCTGCCGCATCTCTCCCATCGGGGGAAGGTGCGTGACATCTATGACCTCGGCGACGCCCTGCTGATTGTCGCGACGGACCGCCTGTCAGCCTTCGACGTGGTGCTGCCGGACGGCATCCCGGAAAAGGGCGTGGTGCTGACGGAGCTTTCCAACTTCTGGTTCCAGAAGCTGGGGCCTATCATCCCGAACCACTTCCTGGCGATGGGCTACGAGCAGGCGAGGGTGGGGAAGTATTTTCCCAAGCTGCCCCATGAGATCGCGCGGCGCGCGATGCTGGTGAAAAAGGCGAAGCCGCTTCCGGTGGAGTGCGTGGTGCGGGGCTACCTGGCCGGTTCGGCGTGGGGCGAGTACAAGAAGCAGGGGACGATCTGCGGGGCGCCCGCGCCGAAAGGGCTGACGGAGAGCCAGCGCTTCGGCGAGCCGATGTTCACGCCGACGACGAAGGCGACGAAGGGCCACGACGAGAATATCTCGTTCGCCGAGGTGGAGCGGCTCATCGGCAAGACGTTGGCGGCACACGTGCGCGAGGCGGCGGTGGCGCTCTATACGGCGGGGCACGCCTATACCGAGAGCCGGGGTATCCTGATCGCGGATACCAAGTTCGAGTTCGGCATGTTGGATCACAAGCTCATCTTGATTGACGAGGCGCTGACGCCGGATTCGAGCAGATTCTGGTCGGCGGTGGACTACAAGCCGGGGAGAGCGCAGGAGCCGCTGGACAAGCAGTACGTGCGCGATTGGCTGAACGCCAGCGGGTGGAACAAGGAGCCGCCGGGGCCTCGCCTGCCGCAAGAGGTGATCGAGCAGACGGCGAAGCGGTACAAAGAAGTCTATCAACGGCTGACAGGGCGTCCGCTGCCGACAGGAGTTTGATAGAGTCGGATCTTATTTCCTCTCTTTCGTTCCCTGCCGCGTGGCTCAAGGGTGGGCACAGTTCATTGGGATGAAGAAAGAGAGAGGGCTTGGAATAGGAAAATCGCCATGATGTACCTCGCGAAGATCTACGTGACGCTGAAGCCGACGGTGAACGACCCGCAGGGCGTTACCGTCAAGGGCGGGCTGCAGAGCTTGGGATTCAAATCGGTGCAGAGCGTGCGCGTAGGCAAGTTTCTAGAGGTGCAGATAGAGGCGGGGAGCAAAGAGGCGGCAGCGGCCCAGGCGCAGGATATGTGCAAGAAGCTCCTGGCGAATCCAGTGGTTGAACTGTTCCGATACGAGATAGAGGAAGTGAAGAGGTAGGAACGTAGGAAGATAGAGATGGCGAAGAAGACGGTAAGAGACATCAACGTCGCGGATAAGCGGGTGCTGGTACGCGTTGACTTCAACGTGCCGCTGGACCGAGAGACGAATGCTATCACGGATGACAGTCGTATCCGGGAGGCGCTGCCGACGATCACCTACCTCATCGGGCAAAAGGCCAAGGTGATTCTCTGCTCGCACCTGGGACGGCCGAAGGGGCCGAATCCAAAGGAAAGCCTGGCGCCGACGGCAAAGCGGCTCAGCGAGCTCTTAGGCAGGCCGGTGCAGATGGCGAAGGACTGCATCGGGCCTGAGGCGGAGGCGATGGCGAAGGCGCTTCCCGCGGGCGGCGTGCTGATCCTGGAGAATGTGCGCTTCCATCCCCAGGAGGAGAAGAACGACCCGGCGTTCGCGAAGGCGCTGGCCTCTCTGGCGGAGGCCTACGTGGACGACGCCTTCGGGTCGGCGCACCGGGCGCATGCCTCCACGGAGGGCGTGACGAAGCACCTGCCATCGGTGGCCGGCTTTCTGATGGAGAAGGAGATGAGGTTCCTTCTGAATGCGGTGACGAATCCGGAGCGGCCGATGGCGGCTGTGGTGGGCGGGGCGAAGGTGAGCGATAAGCTGGCGATGCTGGAGCATATGGCGGACCGGGTGGATGCGATGATGATCGGGGGCGGGATGTGCGCCACGTTCTTCAAGGCGCGGGGCTATGAGATCGGGACCTCGCTGCTGGAGGCGGAGATGATGGCGAAGGCATCAGCAGTGGAGGCGAAGGCGAAGCGGCGGGGGATCCCGCTGCACTTGCCGGTGGACGTCGTCATCGGCGACAGGTTTGCAGCGGACGCCAATAGCAGAACGGTGGCCGCGAACGCCGTGCCCCCAGGCTGGATGATCCTAGACATCGGGCCGAAGACGGTGGAGCTGTTTGGCAACGAGCTGAATCGGCAGAAGACGGTGGTCTGGAACGGACCGATGGGCGTCTTTGAGATGCCGAAGTTCGCGGCCGGGACGGAAGGGGTGGCGAAGGCGATAGCGAGCCTGAAGGCGACGACGATCGTGGGCGGCGGCTCGACGGCTGAGGCGATCCACAAGCTGAGGCTTGAGGGGAAGATCACCCACGTCTCCACGGGAGGAGGCGCTTCATTGGAGATACTGGAAGGGAAGACGCTGCCGGGTGTGGCCGCGCTGATGGATAAGTGAAGGAGATTCATCCGACCTCTCTCCTAGTCTCTCCCCTGTGAACGGTGAGGTACGGCTCTGAGAGCGGGCTAGATAAGGTAAAGCGATGTCATTCCCATATATCACAGAGATAGCGCAACAGACGCCATCCAAGATCGTGCTGCTGGTGGCCGATGGGCTCGGCGGTTTCCCGAACGAGACGGGGAAGTCCGAGCTGGAGACGGCCAAGACGCCGAACTTGGATAGGCTGGCGGCGGAGAGTGCCCTTGGGCTGACCATCCCCGCTTTCCCAGGGGTCGCCGTGGGCAGCGGCGTGGGACACCTGGCGCTCTTTGGCTATGACCCGCTGAAGCATCTCATCAAGCGCGGCGTGATGGAGGCGCTGGGATCGGGGATCGAGCTGGAGAAGGGCGAAGTGGCGGCGCGCGGGAACTTCTGCACGGTGGATGCGGCGGGGATCGTGACCGATAGGCGCGCCGGGCGCATCCCAACGGAGGAGGCGATGCCGCTGGTGGAGCGGCTGAACGCGGCACAGCTGGAGGGCGCGAAGGTGAAGGTCTACCCGGTGAAGGATCACCGGTTCGTGGCGATCTTCAGCGGCGAGGGGCTGCTGGATGAGGTGAGCGACAGCGACCCGCAGCGGGAGGGGAAGCCGCCGCTGGAGGTGCGGGCGCTTGCGCCGGGCGCGGAGAAGATGGCGCGGGTGGCGAACCAGTTCTCGAAGCAGATGCGTGAGATCCTGGCGAAGGAGAAGCGGGCGAACATGGGCTTGGTGCGCGGCTTCTCCATGATGCCGAAGGTGCCGAGCATGGCGGAGCAGTTCCTGCTGAACCCGGCCTGCATCTCGGCCTACCCGATGTACCGGGGGCTTTCGCGGATAGTCGGCATGAAGATCCTGAACGGGGGAAACTCCTTCAAGGACGAGCTGGCGGCGCTGAAGCGGCACTGGGCTGAGCACGATTTCTTTTTTGTGCATTACAAGTACACGGATTCGGCGGGAGAGGACGGCGACTTCGCTCGGAAGGTGAAGATGATCGAGGAGTTCGACGCCTACCTGCCGGAGGTGCTTGGGATGAAGCCGGATGCGCTGGTGATCACGGGGGACCATTCGACGCCCGCGGTGCTGAAGGCGCATAGCTGGCACCCGGTGCCTATCTTGATCCACGGGAAATATTCCGGGAAGGACGGACTGCCGAAGTTCACGGAGCGGAATTGTGTGAGAGGCTCGTTGGGACAGATCCCCGGCTCGGCGGCGCTGGTGCTGGCGATGGCGAATGCGCTGAAGCTGAATAAATTCGGAGCATAGGGCAAGGCAGAGGGAGCAAGGAGCAGTCTTTGGGACGGATCCCACTTATCGCGGGCAACTGGAAGATGCACACGACGCTGGCCGATGCGAAGGCCCTGGCGGAGGAGCTGCGGCTGCAGCTTGACGCGCTCAGGGGCGTGGAGAAGCTGGTCTGCCCGCCGTTCGTCTCCATCCCATCGGTAGCGCATGTGCTCAGAGGCTCGACGGTGCAGGTTGGGGCGCAGAACATGCACTATGAGGCGAAGGGGGCGTTCACGGGAGAGGTGGCACCCGTGATGCTGAAGGGCTTCGCCGACTATGTGATCCTAGGCCATTCGGAGCGGCGGCAGTATTTCCATGAGGACGATGCGCTTATCAACAAGAAGATGCTGGCGGCGCTGGCCAACGGCCTGAAGCCGATCCTGTGCGTGGGGGAGCGGCTGGAGGAGCGCGAGGGCGGGAAGACGGAGGAGGTCATCACACGCCAGGTTCGCGGCGGGCTGGCGAACGTGCCTGCAAGCGAGGCGCTGGTGGTGGCATATGAGCCGGTCTGGGCCATCGGCACCGGGCGTGCGGCGACGGGGGCCATCGCGAATGAGACGATCGGCCTGATACGGCGGCTCATCGCGAAGCAATACGGCGAGGCCACGGCGCAGAAGATACGCATCCTCTACGGGGGAAGCGTGACGCCGCAGAATATCGCGGAGTTCATGGGCCAGCCGGAGATAGACGGCGGCCTGGTGGGCGGCGCGAGCCTGAAGGCGAGCGACTTCACGGCGCTGACGCGGCTGGCGGCAGAGGCGAAGCGGTAGCCCGTCCACGGGCTTGACCAACTATCGCAAATTTGCGATAGTGTGCCTGTGCACACCGTCGAGTTCTACCAAAACAAGAGTGGCCGGGAGCCAGTCCGGGATTACTATCTGGGGCTCAGCTCGACAGCCGAGCGCCTCTCTATCTACGGACACATCCTTCTGCTCAGGGAGTTCGGGTGGCGATTGCCACAGATGGGCGGTCAGCATGCCCGCCTCATAGATAAGGAGAGCCGCATCTATGAATTGAGGGCAGGCAAGCACCGGATCGCATATGCGCAATATCAAGGGCGATTCGTCCTACTGCACGCATGGCGAAAGAGTTCGCAGAAGCTGGACATCGCCGAAGCGCACATTGCGAGGAATCGCCTAGCAGCCTGGCTGGGGAGGTGAAGAGCATGGTTGTCAGTGTTCGAAAGGAGTTCCGGATGGGCACAAACTTCAGCGATTTTCTGGCGGAGCAACTGAAGAACGATCCTGAACTGGCATTGGAGTATCACAAGGCAGGTCCGCGTTTTGATGCCGTGATGCAACTCATCAAGGCCAGGAACAAGCTGGGCTTGACCCAGACGGAGCTGGCCAAGCGCATGGGCGTGCTTCCGCACGTGGTAAGCCGCCTGGAATCCATGGAGCATAGCCCGCGCCTTGATACCCTTGCCCACGCCGCGATAGTGATGGGCTATGACCTGCAGATCAAGTTTGCGAAAAAGCATGGGACGAGGAAGCAACCCCACAGAGATTCCCAGCCCGCGCTTCGCAAGAAGACGGCCTAGTGAACCCCCGGCTCATCCCAGTCGTCGCGATCGTGGGGCCGACGGCGGCGGGCAAGACCGAGCTTGGCGTCGCGCTGGCCCAGGCCTACGGTGGCGAGATCGTCAGCGCCGATAGCCGCCAGATATACCGGTTCATGGACATCGGCACGGGGAAGCCCACGGCGGCCCAGCGCGCCGAAGTCCCGCACCACCTGCTGGATATCATCAAGCCGGATGAAGAGTTCAGCGTGGCGCACTACCAGGAGATGGCGGGCGCGGCCATCGCGGACACCGAGCGGAGGGGCAAGTTTCCCTTCCTCGTCGGCGGCAGCGGGCAGTACGTCTGGTCGCTCCTGCAAGGCTTCCGCCTGCCGCAGGTCCCGCCGAAAGAGGCCCTGCGCAAGGAGCTTGCGGCCATCGCCGAAGAAGAAGGCGGCGTAGACTGGCTCTTCGCCCAACTGCAGGAGGCAGACCCCGTCGCCGCCACGCGCATTGACCCAAGGAACGTGCGCCGCGTCATCCGCGCCATCGAGGTGACGCGCGCCACGGGGGTGCCCTTCTCCCAGGTTGGCAAGGCGGAGCCGCCGCCCTACCGGACGCTCGTGGTTGGGCTTACTATGCCCCGCGAGGAGCTTTACCGGCGCGTGGATGCGCGCGTGGACAAGATGATGGAGGCGGGCTGGCTCGATGAAGTGCGCCGCCTCTTGGAGATGGGCTATTCACCCACACTGCCCGCGCTTTCAAGCCTAGGCTATGAAGAGCTGATCGCGCACCTGCGGGGCGAGGTAACGCTCCCCGTGGCGGTCGCGAAGATCAAGCAGCGTACCCGCCGCTATGCCGCTCACCAGTACACCTGGTTCCGCCCTGCCGATACGCGCATCAGATGGTTTGATGTGATGACTGCGCGCCAGGCAGAGATGGCCGAAGCCGTGGCGACCTTCCTTGGGAAGGCGTGCTGATGAGACTCGTGACGTTGCAATGGGATCGAACTCTTAACGAGTAAAACCAGAGAAGCTCCCCCTCTCTTTTGTTCTCTCCCGCCGGGGGAGAGAAGAGGAGAGACGCAAGCACGTTACGGCTTGAGAGTCGTGCTGCGCCACCGCTCGCCGACGTGTTCATGACGGCCGGCGACCATCGTATAGGCTGCGACGGCGCCTGAGAGGGCCAGAGCGTAGATAAGCAGAGAGGCTTCGACATCAAGTTTCCAGGCTAACGCGAGTGTCGCGCCGTAGAGGGTGAGGCTTGCCAGGAGGATATTGCGGGTGAGGAGAAAGACGGTGACTGCCGCCGCGATGCCGACACCGAGGGCGAGCGGGATAAGGGGCAGAAGCGTTCCGGCGGCGGTCGCGACGCCGCGGCCTCCCTTGAAGTGATGGAAGAGGGGCCAGTTGTGCCCTGCCACGGCGGCGATGCCCGCCAAGATCGCCGCGCCATCGCCGATGAAGCTTTGGGCGATCAGCATAGCGACGGCGCCTTTCCCGATGTCGCAGAGGAGCACGGCGAAGGCGGCCTTGAGCCCGTGGAGCCAGAAAGTGGTGGACGCCCCCGCGCCGTGGCGATGGAGGTAATCGGCCTCTCCCGGATCATGGGAGAGAAGGTTGGCGAAGGAAAGGGAGCCAAGGGCGTACCCGGTGATCACGGCAAGGCAGACTTCGAGTGGGTTCATGAGAATGGGACCAACGATGAAGCGCGCGAAGGCGCGGTGTTAGCGATTGTCCGGGTGAGCTAGTGCGTCTTTCAGTTTTGCAGAGGCAAACCCATCGTGCCGGGCTATTGTACACCTTCTCATGGTGATCTATGGGAGAGGAACCGCGGCAGATAGGGAGATATTCGGCCGAATGGGGGCGCGTGCCCAAGGGAGCGGGCGGCCCTGAGGGTACGCCCACCGCTGGTTGAGATCTCGAGGGCGCGGGGCACGCGCCCCTACTGGAGGCGGCTGGCGGCGGTGCCTCCATCCACCGGAATCATAGTTCCGGTGATGAAGGAGGAGTCGTCGGAGGCGAGGAAGAGGGCGACGGTGGCGATCTCTTCAGGCTCGCCGATGCGCCGGAGGGGGACATTCACGCCGAGACGTTTTTTATAGTCGTCCCCGGCATAGACCTGCTGGTGCTTCATGAGCCGGGGCGTGTTGATGGCCCCCGGGCAGATGGCATTGACCCGGATGCCCTTGGGGCCATAATCCAAGGCGGTGCACTTGGTGAGGCCCATGACGCCGTGCTTGGAGGCCGAATAGGCGGCCTGGTTTTCGCTGCCGCCAAGGCCAAGGGTGGAGGCGACGTTGATAATCGCGCCGCTGCCCTGAGCAACCATGTGCGGCAGGACGTGCTTGAGGGTGTAGTAGTAGCCCGTCAGGTTTGTCTCCAGCGTCTCCAGCCACTGCTGATCGGGCATCTGGCCCACGATCTCAGGGATAGCCGAATCTGGACGGTTGCGCGCCGCGTTGTTGTACAGGATGTCCACACGCCCGAAGGTCTGGAAGGTCTTTTCGACGAGGCGTCGGACCTGGTCCTGCCGCGCGACGTTGCAGGGGATGAAGGCCGCCTTGCCGCCGGCGGAACTGATCATATCGGCGGTCTTCAGGCCGCCCTCTTCATTGATATCGGCCACAGCGATGGAGGCCCCCTCCTTGGCAAAGAGAAGGGAGACGGCGCGGCCCTGGCCTGAGCCTCCGCCTGTCACGATGGCGACCTTGTCCTTCAGTTTCATGCGCCCCTCCGGTCAGGGAGTCGGCGGGATTATAGCAGAGGGGCCGCGACTATAATGCGCAGGCTATGAGCGGCACAACGCGCACGCATCATCCCACAGGGCGGGTGTCCATCGCTGTCTGCGTCGAGCCGGGCGGCTCCGCCGCGGAGGCCCAGCGCATCGCGGCAGAGCTGGGCCTGCCGCTGGTGAAAGGCGCGGCATCGGCGCGGTGCGAGATGCTGCTGACGGCGACGAGCGATTGCCTGGAGCTGCGTGTGCTCAGGGGAGAGGCGGCCATCAAGGGCGCGAAGCCTCTCTGGGTAGACCTGGAGGCGCTGGATATCACGTCAGGCGCGGGGCGCACCTTGCACCAGCCCATCGCCAAGGCAGTGGGACTCCGAGGGAAGAGAGAATCGCCGGTGACGGTGATAGAGGCCACGGCGGGTTGGGGAAAGGATGCCTGGCTCTTGGCGTCCCTAGGCTGCCGGGTGCTGGCGGTGGAGCGCAGCCCCATCGTGGCGGCGCTGCTGGCGGACGGCATCGCGCGCGCAGGGCGGCGACAGCCTGAGGCGCAGGGGCGCCTGCGCCTTCTCAAAGCAGACTCGCGGAGCCTGTTGAAGGCGATTGCGGCGCTGGGGCAAAGCGGCGCGAACGATGAGCTGCCGGAGGAGGCTCGCGACTTCCTGCGGCCGGACATCGTCTATCTTGACCCTATGTTCGCTGGGGCAGAGAGGCGGAAGACGGCGGATAAGTACCCGATGCGCGTGCTGCGGCGACTAGTGGGCGCAGACGAGGATGCGCGGGAGCTCTTTGAGGCGGCTCTGCAAGCGGCCACGAGGCGCGTGGTGGTGAAGCGCCCTGCCAAGCGGGCGATGGATCTCGGCGTGAGGCCGTCGGCTACGCACGAAGGGAAGGGCTTCTGCTTCGACGTGTATGCGCCGCGAATGAAATGAGGGCTACCAGGCCTTGTGGGAAGGAGACGGCTCGCGCCGGATGATGATCTGCGGCCGGTCTACTTGCGCCTCCACCAGCTCCAGAAGCTCTCTCACGCCCCAGCCCTTCACGGCTGAGATGAAGGCTGTGGGCCTATCGGGCCGGCCCAGCCTTTCGCGCATAGGGGCCAGCTCGCGCTCCATCTCCGCCTCACTCTTGGCTTCGCGCAGGATGCGGTCCACCTTGTTGAGGGCGATCACCAGGGGCTTGTTCCCCAGGTTCATCTCCCGGAGTGTCGCCTCCACCACGTTGGCCTGCTCCTGGGCGTTGGGGTGTGTCACATCCACCACATGCACCAGCACATCGGCCTCTTCCAGCTCTTCCAGTGTGGCGCGGAAGGCGGCTACTAGGGCGGGCGGTAGCTTGTTGATGAAGCCCACGGTATCGCTCAGGAGGAACTCGCGGCCGGAGGGGAGCCGCGCTTTGCGGGTGACGGGGTCCAGGGTTGCGAAGACCTGGTCTTGGACAAAGACATCGGCGCGGCCGATCGTGTTGAAGAGGGTGCTCTTCCCGGCGTTCGTGTAGCCGACCAGGGAGACGGTGGGGAATCCCTGCTCCCTGCGGCGCCGGCGGTGGAGGGCGCGATGGGTACGCACCTCTTCGATCTCCTCCTTGAACTTCTGGATGCGGTCGCGGATAAGGCGGCGGTCCGTCTCTATCTGCGTTTCGCCGGGGCCGCGGGTGCCGATGCCGCCTCCCAGGCGCTCCAAGTGCGACCACTGGCCCGCCAGGCGCGGCAGCAGGTACTCGTGCTGGGCCAGCTCCACCTGCAGGCGGCCCTCCTTGGTGCGGGCGCGCCCGGCGAAGATATCTATGATGAGCGCGGCGCGGTCAATGACCTTGATCTTCAGCGCGCGCTCAAGCTCCCGCTGTTGGGAGGGCGTCAGCTCGTCATCCAGGATGACCGTATCGGCGCGGCGCTGGCGCACGAGCTCGGTCAGCTCGCCGAGCTTGCCCTTGCCGAAGTAGGTGGGCGTGGGCCGTTCGACGCGCTGGGCCACCTGCGCCACCACGTCCGCCCCTGCCGTGCGGGCCAGCTCGCCCAACTCTACGAGGGAGTCCTCAAGCGCCAAGTTGGCGTGCTGCCCTTTGACCTCGATGCCGCCCAGGATCGCGCGCTCCCTAAGTGATCTGGTGGGCAGCGGTTGTCTGGGAATAGGCGTCTCCTTGCGGGGCGCGTCCCGCCCGGCAGTGATTGGGCGCGTGCCCCGCGCCCCTACTTGGTGGGTTTGAGGGCGCTCAGGCGCTTCAGGGCCTCGTCCACACGGTCGTCAGGCAAGGTCATGGAGAGGCGGATGTAGCCTTCGCCGTGCTCGCCGTAGCCGCGGCCGGGGGTGACGACGATACCGGCCTCATCAATAAGCTTAGCGGCGTAGCTGGCGGAGGTCTGGCCTTCAGGGACGCGCGCCCACAGATAGAGGGCGGCCTTGGGCGAAAAGACCTTGAGGCCGAGCCGGTTGAGCGCCGGGACGAGCTTATCGCGGCGGCGCTGGTAGACCTTCACGTTGTCAGCGATGCATCCCTGGGGCCCGCGCAGGGCGTCTATCGCCATCTGCTGGATAGCCTGGGGGATGCCGCTATCCAGGTTGGACTTCACCCGCATGAGGGCGTTGATCATCTGGGCATTGCCCACGGCCATGCCCACGCGCCAGCCGGTCATGTTGTAGCTCTTGGAGAGGGAATGGAACTCGATGCCGATATCTATAGCGCCCTTGGCCTGGAGGAAGGAGACGGGCTTGTAACCATCGTAGGCGATCTCCGTATAGGGGCCATCGTGGCAGACGGGGATATCGTTTTTCTTGGCGAAGGCGACGACCTTTTCGAAGAACTTGAGATCGGCGACGGCGCCCGTGGGGTTGTTGGGATAGTTGAGCCAGAGGACCTTGGCCTTTTTGAGGACGCTCTGGGGGATGGCGTCCAGCTCCGGCAGGAAGCCGTTTTCGGCGGTGAGGGGCATGTAGTGGCTTTCGCCCCCGGCAAACATGGTGCCGATGGCATAGACGGGATATGCAGGATCCGGGACGAGGGCGATATCGCCCGGGTCTATGAAGCAGAGGGCGATGTGGCCGATGCCCTCCTTGGAGCCGATGAGGGGCAGGACCTCTTTATCCGGGTCCAGCGTGACGCCGAAGCGCTTCTGGTACCACTCGGCGATGGCCTTGCGGAAGTCGGGCAGGCCGTCCGACTCGGGATAGCGGTGGTTGGCGGGCACCTGGGCGGCCTTCCGCATACTCTCCAGGATGTGCTTCGGGGTCGGCAGGTCCGGATCGCCGATGGCGAAGCTGACGACGTCCACGCCGGCGGCGCGCTTGGCGGCGATCTTCTTGTTGATCTCCACGAAGAGGTAGGGAGGCAGTTTTTCGATCCGTTTCGCGAGTCGCATGCAGAGGCTCCTAGGGCGGTGAGAAGGATAAAGAGGGCCGCACCATGATAAACCGGTGACGGGTCAGAGACAAACGCTGTGCTAGAATGACGCCTGGATTCCCCAGGAGTAGAAGGACGGCTGTGGCCATCCATGTCGCGATCGAAACGGTGAGCAAGCGCTTCCCAGCGAAGGGCGGCGGCCTGCTGGTTTTGGACGGCGTGAGCCTGGAGGCGCAAGAGGGGGAGTTCCTCTCGCTCATTGGGCCGAGCGGCTGTGGAAAGACGACGCTGCTGCGGCTGATCGGCGGGCTGGAGGCGACGACGGAGGGTAGGGTCCTGGTGCGGGGTCTCGAGCCTAGGGAGGTCCAGAAGAGGAAGGAGATGGGATTCGTCTTTCAAGACCCTTCGCTCTTGCCGTGGCGGACGGTGCATGAGAATGTGCTGCTGCCGCTGCAGGTGAACGGGGGGAGGGGCCGGGAGGGCCTTAGGCCCGCCCCTACCCAGGGTGACGCGGATGCGCTGCTGGCGACCGTGGGGTTGCAGGAGTTCGCCCGCTACTACCCGCATCAGCTTTCGGGCGGGATGAAGCAGCGGGTAGCGCTGGCGCGGGCGCTGGTCTTTGACCCGGCGCTCCTGCTGATGGATGAGCCGCTGGGGGCTCTAGACGAGCTGACGCGGAGCGCTATGCGCTATGAGCTGCTGCGCATCTGGGAGACATCCCGCAAGACGGTTGTGATGGTGACGCACTCCATCGCGGAGGCGGTGCTGATGTCCGACCGGGTGGCCGTGATGACGGCGCGGCCGGGGCGCATCGCCGATGTGGTGACGATTGACCTGCCGCGCCCGCGGCGAGAGGGGATCGAGCGGACGGCGGCCTTCCTGGATGCCGTGGAGCGCATCCAGCGACTGCTGATGACGGGAGGCTACGGTGGACCAGCCACTGGCAGAGCCGCGGCCCGCCGATAAGGCGCAGCCGCGCGCAGAGGCGGGAGGCTGGCGGCGCGCCGTGAGGACGAGCCTGCCGACGCTGGGATATCTGGTGCCGCCGCTTATCGCGCTTGTCATCGGCGGGGTCATCTGGGAGCTGTGGGTGCGCGCCGCCGATACGCCGACGTATATCTTCCCCAGGCCGACGAAGGTGCTGGACCGCTTCTTCGGCGACCTTTCGTATTTCTGGCGGCACGGCTGGGTGACGCTGTATGAAGGGATGCTGGGCTTCGCCCTTGGCGCCGGGGGCGCCATCCTCTTCGCCATCGCGATGGCGGCTTCGCGGCCAGTGGAGAAAGGCGTCATGCCGCTGGCGATCCTGGTGAAGGTGACGCCCATCGTGGCGATCGCCCCGCTCTTCACGATCTGGTTCGGCTTCGGGAGCTTTCCCAAGGTGCTCATCGCCGCCTTTCTGACCTTTTACCCGGTGCTCATCAATGCCATCGTCGGCTTCCGCTCCATGAACCCAAGCTCCGCCGACTTTCTTCGCTCCATCCATGCCTCGCCTGCGGAGATCTTTTTCCGGCTCCGGCTGCCCAGTTCGCTTCCGTACCTCTTCGCCTCGTTCCGCATAGTGATTCCCCTGGCGCTCATCGGCGCGACGGTGGCGGAGTGGTTCAGCGGCGATAGAGGGCTAGGCAGCGTCATCATCGTCGCGCATAATAACCTCGATATGCCGACGCTCTTCTCGGCGATCGTCACGCTGGCGCTCATCGGCATCGGCCTGACGATGCTGTTATGGATGATCGAGAAGCGGCTGCTTTTCTGGCACGAATCAAACCTGGCCCGCTGAGGAAATACCGGAGATCTGGGCCGGTTCCTAAAAGTCGTCGGTGCGTTTGTGAAAGCCTCACCGTGGAGGTGGCGTCCGAGCCATACGTGCGATAGAGCGTTTGTCGAACGCCTGGGACGGGCGGGTATGCGCCTGTTCGCGGGCACGTGCAGTTGACCATTTAGCAAACGTCCTAAGGAGCACTTCGGATGCGTTTCACAACGCCGTCTCGGTCTAGACTTTTTGCCTTGCTGCTTGCGGCCCTTTCTCTGACGATGGTCGCCGCCGCGTGCAGCAACGATAGTGCATCGAAGAGCGACCAGCCTGCGCCGACCGCTGCGCCTCTAGCGGCGACGCCGACGCTAACGCCGAAGAAGATGACGTTCATGGCCGGGTTTAAGGCCCAGGCCAACCTGCCCTTTGTGGCCGCCTATGTGGCGGAGAAGAAGGGCTACTTCGCCGAGCAGGCGCTGGACGTCACGATCCGCCACGCCGCCAGCGGCGAACACCTGAAGCTATTGGTGGACGGCGAGATTCAGGTGACCACGGCGGATGCCGGCTCGGTTCTCCGCCGCCGATCGGACCCGGATGTGCCGATTCGGGCCATCGCCCTCTTTGGCCAGAAGGGGCAGAACGCCTACATGGTGATGGAGAAATCGGGCATGAGGACGCCAAAGGACTGGGAGGGGAAGACCTTCGGCTATAAGACGAGCGTGCCGCCGGAATACCTGGCCATCCTGAAGGCGAATGGGGTGGACCGCTCCAAGATCCGCGAGGTGCGCGTGGGCTTTGACCCGCGCATCTTGAGCGAAGGCCAGGTGGACATCCTGGCGGTCTTCAACTCGAACGAGCCGGACGTTCTCCAGAAGCTCGGCCTTGGCGTGCGGGTCTTCAACCCGGAAGACTACGGCGTGCCGACGCTTGGGCTGACGTTCATCGCGATGAAGGAGCGGCTGGATGGCGATCCCGACCTCTACACGCGGTTCGTGAAGGCGACGCTGAAGGGCCTGCAGTTCGCGCTGGACCCGAAGAATGAAGAAGAGACGCTGAACATCATCATGCAGTATGCGCCCCAGGAGGACCGGGAGCACCAGCGATTCATGCTGCGCGAGGAACTGCGGAACGCCAGAGGCCCGGTGACGGAACAGTTCGGCCTTGGGGCGATGGCGGATGCCCAGTGGAAGGGCCTCTACGATCAGCTTATCGAGTTCCAGGCGCTGCCGAAGCCGTTCGACTACAAGACGGCGTACGACGATCGGTTCGTGAAGGCGGCGAATGGCAAGTAGGGAAGAGCAGAGAACTCGCCCACAGCATAGAGGCAGGATGGGGGGAATGGGCGTTTTGGGCTTTGAATAGACCGGTTTGCCTGTGTTGCTAAAAGCTCAGAAGTCGAGGGTGATAGAGAGTGCCCTCCGCTCTCCCGAAACAAAAAGATTATTCGGGAAGAGCGGAGGGCAGGCGCCAAGGGGGAGAGGAGCCGCGACCCGGACGATGGGATGATGAAGCGGGGTCGCGGATAGCGTTCAGCGCTGCGCCAGGACCACCCGGTTGAGGCTATCAATGTGGTACACATACCGGCGGCCTTGAGCCTCCACGATGACCTTGTAGCCCGGGGTGATGACCTGAGCGTAGAGGGCCGGCGGGGCCGGGAGGCCCAGGCTCGCATCAGGCCAGTTGACCTTCTCCACGCGCAGCACCGCGATGGCGCTCAGCGGGAGGATCAGGCGATTGGAGAGATCGAGTTTGGCCAGGGCGGCCATCTGGTCGCCGCAGGCCCAGAGGGTCTGGAGGTCGTCGCAGTCAAAAGGCGGCTCAGGCTCCACGATCGGCGGGCGCTCTTGCGGCTGATCGTTGGCGTGGGAGAGGGCCAAGGTCACGGCAGGCGTCACCGCCGCGACGGTGAGGACGATCAGCCCTGAGATAAGCCACTTGCGCATATCGCAACCTCCATAGGGCGCATTCCCCTATCACTGAATAGACGGCGGAGGGCAGGCGAAAGTTCCCAGGGCGATATATAGAACGGCTGGACCAGAAGGCGCTCTGAACGGTCAATTGGAGGCGGCGTGGGAGAGGAGGTAGAAGAAGAGGAGCAGGCCGCCGACGAAGAGGAGGGCTGCGACGGCGATACAGCCGAAGCAGCCTTTGGTCTTCCAGCCGGAATCGTCGCGTTGCCACATGGGGAATCGTGCGCTGTGACCTAGGATTGCTCTCCAAGGAGGACGCTGCGGGAGCGCTGGGTCGCCACAGTCTCACCCCGTTGGTTAGTATAGGTGTTGAGGATGCTGATGAAGACGAGGGTCGCGTTTCTCCCCGGTCTGGTTTCGTAGCCTTCCACGACTGCAGTGACGGTGATGCGGTCTCCGGCCATGACGGGGTGGTAGTAGTCCCATTCCGAGCCGGCATCGAAGCCGGGTTTTAGCCTGCCGAACTGGAAGGGGCTGACGGGCAACGGGGCCGGGTTGAGGGCGCGGAGGAAGGTGGGTGGGGCGATGATGCCGCCGTGGCGGCCGGCTCGGGCTGCCGATCCATCGCGGTAGAGGGGATTGGCGTCGCCTATGGCCTCAACGAAGCGGCGGATGTGGCCCTTTTCGATATCGTAGGTCACCGGCGGCGATGGACGGCCGATGGCCCCGCGCATGGCCTCAGTGATGAGGTCGTCAGTCACGGGTGAAGGCTCCAGTGCTTAAGATGTGCCGTCAGCGTGCTGAGAGAGGCCACTGCGCCACCGGCCTAGATGCGAAGGAATGTGGCCACGAAGGCGACGGTGAAGTTATCAAAGCGAGTGGTGGGCTGTTTGATCAGCCCGGGCATCTTGGCGATAGCCGCCGCCGGGTCTTTGGCGTCGGTCTCGTAGACGGCCAGGAACTTGGCGTCTCCGGGCTGCGGGTCGGCGATGGCGTAGCGGGCGGCGGCATAGATGCAGCCGGTCTCTATGCGCTCGGGGACGTGGACGGTGTCATACCACTTGTTGAACTCGGCCTCGCGGGCAGGGTCGTTGCAGGTGGTAAGGACGACGAGGACGCCCGTGGTGCGATGACTGGTGTAGGGGCCGCTCTTGGCTGGGAAATCGCTGATGCGTTTGAAGACCCTTCGATACTTGCCCTCCAGAAGGGGCGAGATGTTCATGCTGCCGGCGCGCTTGCGCATCTCGTTGGAGGCGGCGACGGGATCATGCCAGGTAGATTCGTAGAGGGCGAGGTAGTGCGCCTCCTCCGGCTTGGGCGCGGCGTTCTTGAAGCGCGTGGCGGCGTGATAGACCTTGGTATTCAGGACCTCCGGGATGTGGATCTTGTCATACCAGTGGTTGAAGTCTTTGTCCTGGGCTGGGTCTTTGCAGTTTGACATATTGACCAGCAGGCTAGGGGAGCTTGCGCCGTCCATGAAGAGCTCCTTCATCGAGCGAGAAGTGGAGAGCCATCGTACAGCATGTGACAACAGGCATCGTGAGCGGCGCAGGAGGCGTGTGCTAGAATCGCCGAAAGGACAGGAGGGCGGCGTGGAGATACGGCGCGCGACGAAGCCCGACGGGATGATCGCGATCTTCCTCATCGAAGACCCGGCGAAGTCGGTAGATGGCGATAGGGCGGTGCGCGCCTACCTGGACGAGTGGGAGCTCACGCCGAAGTGGGAGCAGGACCTGCCTGTGGACGGCCAGCCCCGGCGAGTCATGTACTTCGGCGAATGCTACTTGCGTGGGCATATGGAGCAGATCGAAAAGCTTGTGAAGCAAGATGCGCCCGCGGACAAGGCGCAGCCCCGATGAAAGAAAGAGGGGCCAGTCAACGACCGGCCCCTCTTTGTCCTGTTCGAGAGCTTAGGCGTTAGACGCCATAGAGCTTCTGGATGCCCGCCTTATCGCCGCATTCCAGGCTTCGCTTCTTCACCTCATCCTTGGAGCCATAGCTGTACATCGTGTGCGCGGCCTCCGAGACGTAATCCAGGCCGAAGGCGTGACCGGCTTCGTGGGTGCCGATATTCTGGACATCGTACGCGCCCGCCGAGACTACGGCTGTATTGGGGTCAGCCCCACCGAGGTCGCTCTGCGCCCAGTTGAAGCCCGGGTCGGTATTGAAGACCATATCCCATTCCACCGCGGCTTTGGTGGCTCTATTGCGCCAGGTCCAGGTGACTGCGATGGCGTTGGAGTAACCTAAAGCGCTAAGTGAACCCCAGCCGACCTCGTTCGTCCCGTTGCTGGAACCGGTGTAGCTGCTGGGAACGCCGGCGAACGTCCCACCAACCGGCGCAGGGAGCCCCGACCAGTTTGACCACTCTGCCACCGAGTTCACAACGCCGGTGAGGGCGTCCTGGGCGGCGAGCCCGCTTCCCGAGGAGTCAACGACAAAGGTCACTGCCGCGTTCAGATCGGCCCACTTTGCGAAGGTGCGCGAAGGACAGGCTCCTCCGCCCCCGCCTCCGCCAGGGCGAGCCTGCTCCGGCGGGCCATGACCTTTGGGGTAGTGAACAAAGATGATGACTTCTTTATCAGGAGGCCCGTTGCCGGCGGCGAGGCCGGTATCGCTGAATGCCGAAAGCGAACTCAGGACCAGCGCTACGGCGAGTATCAATCGAACGGCGCGGGAAGTCTTCATAGGTAGCACCCCCTAGGTATGCCTATGAGTGAGTCGAGTTGACGTAATTGTAATACTGCGTGCAATAGCGATGTTTGATGCCCAGGTTTGGAATCGGTTAGGGAATGTGACGGCCTACCAGCGCAGGGCCTTCTTGAGGATGAAGTCCACTAGCCAGTCCGGCGCATAGCGCGCGGCGTACTTCCCGACGTGGGCATCCAGGCCAGTGGCGTAGCGCGCTCTCACGCCCCTGGCCTCTATCGCCTGGCGAATCCGCCAGGCGACGCGGATGGGGTCGGCGCGCAAGCGGCTCTCCACAGGAGGCTTGGTGCGCAGGCGAACGGTACGCTCGAAGTTCGGCGAGCCGGGCTGCATCACGCGCCTGCCCACGACAACGTTCTTGTGGAAGTCCGTCTGGAAGACGCCGGGCTCGATGAGGGTGACGCGGATGCCGGCGTGGGCGAGCTCGATGTGCATGGCGCGGCTGACGGCCTCCAAGGCGTACTTGGTGGCGGCGTAGGCGCCGTTGGCGGGCATGGTGAACTGGCCCGCCATGGAGCCGACGTTCACGATGACGCCGGACTTTTGCTCCCGCATCTGGGGGATGACGGCCTGGCTGACGCGCACGACGGCGAAGAGGTTGGTTTCGAAAACGGCGCGGAGTTCGTCGAGCTCCAGCTCTTCGATAGGCCCCCAAAGGCCGTAGCCGGCGTTGTTTACTAGGGCGTCTATGCGCCCGAAATCGCGCAGGGACTGTTGGATGACGCTTTGGACGGCTCCATCATCGGTCACGTCCATGGCACCGGTGGTGACGGGCAGTGAGCGGGCCTTGGCCTCTGCCGCCAGGCTTTCGAGGAGCTCGCGGCTGCGCCCGGTGGCGATGATGCGGTGGCCCCGTTGGGCCATGTGGAGGGCGGCCACGCGCCCGATGCCGCGGGTGGCGCCGGTGATGAGGACGACCTGGGATTTAGGGGGCATTGGGGTGGGAGGAAAGCAGAGGGCGTGAGGCGCTCTGGAGGGCGCGTGCCCCGCGCCCCTACTTTTTCTCGGCGTTCAGCTTGTCCACGTAGGCCTCAAGGTTGGCGAGGTAGTTTCGGATGGTGGCGGACTGGTCCATGACGAAGCGGGAGAAGAAGCGGAAGATGGGGTTGTAGACTTCGCCGTTCTCGGTGACGATGACGAGGGTGCCGAAGCCGGCCTGTGCCAGCTCGATGGCCCAGCCGCCGCCGAAAGGGAGCTTTTCATTGGCGATGCGGCGCACAAGGAGTTTTGGGGGTTCTGCTTGCATGGTTTCCAAGAGCAGCTTCCCTTCGCGCTTGCCGTCCTCCAGCCAGACCTCATGGCCGCTCTTATCGGCTGAGCGCTCGACCTTCTTGAGGCCTTTGCGCCACCTGGTCTGGCCCGGGAAATCGGTGATGATGGCCCAGACTTCGGCAGGTTGGGCCTTGATCTGCCCGCGCACCGTCGCGGTGTGCTTGACTGGCAGGCGGGAGCCGATGAGGTAGATGACGGCGGGGACCGCGACGATGACGACGATCGGGATGACGATGGCCCACAGCATGGCGGATACCCCTCCTATGGCGTTGGACGGCCATATCTTGCCTGCTGCCAGGCCGGTAGGCAAGCGGGGCGCTTTCTAACGGCTTCGGCGGCCTGCATCCCGATGTGTATCCCTTCTCCAGACGCAGGGGGTGTTCCCGGCGCCCTCGATAGGGTAATCTATCTGCCGCACTTCACCCCGAAAGGCAGTCACCCATGTTCCGACTCTCCGGCAACCGCGTCGTCATTCCACGCACCGAGCTGACCTACCCCGGCATATCTCGCGATGTGCTTACCGATAAGAACGCCGATTCGCTCAAGATGAGCAAGAGCGCGGCGAAGGCGCCGGTGGACCACATCATGGGCGATATGGAGGACGCCTGCGCCTTTGACCTGAAGGGGCCGCCGGTGCGCAAGGCGCTGGCGGAGGCCTTCAGCACGTTGGACTTTGGGAACAAGGTGGTGACGTGGCGGCCGAACAATGCCAAGTCGGCGTTCTTCGAGCAGGACATGGAGTACATGATGCGCCACGCCGTGGACAAGTTCGACGGCATCATTCTGCCGAAATCGTTCAGCGATGAGGAGAGCCGCTACGCCTGCGACGTGCTGACCTTTTGCGAGAAGGCCTTCGGCTGGTCGCGGAAGGTGCAGGTGGAGGCACTGATCGAGACGCCGAACGCTCTGCTGAAGGCGGACGCCATCGGCGAGGTGCTGCAGCGCTCAGGCCGGGGCGCGGGCCTGGTCTTCGGCATCGCCGATTTCTCATCGTTCATCGGCACGCCGAAGATCATTGACGATCAGCATATGAACTTCGCGTATGCCAAACAGCAGACGGTTATCGCGGCGAAGGCCCACGGGCTCCATGCGATAGACAACGTCTATATCCGCTTGCCGCAGAAGAGCGACAGCCCGGAGGCGGTGAAGAAGATCGAGCAGGGGCTGCGGGAGAAGAACCAGTGGTCGGCGGCCGTCGGCATGGACGGGACGTGGGTGATCCACCCCGCCCAGGCGGCGATCGCGGCGGAGTGCTATACGCCCACGGACAAAGAGACGAATGACTATAAGCGCGTGCTGGAGTATGCCCAGTCGAAGGGCGGCGGCGCCATCGCGGACCCGCAGACGGGGGAGATGATTGACGACGCGACGCTGCGGATCGCGCTGACGGGGCTGAGCAAGTCTGCCCAGGCGGGCAAGGTGACGTGGGACTACCTGGCGGCGATGAACAAGCGCATCACCGAATTGACGGGGTATGACATCCTGAAGCTGGGGTTTTAGGGCGCAGGCTTAGCTCCCGGCTTTCGCCGTTGCTTGGACCGGTATCCGCGTCTTCGGCTTCACCTTCTCTTCGTCTTCCCATCGGCGGATGATTTCGTAGAGCGTCGTGCGCTGGGCAGGCTTGAAGCCTGCCTCGCGGATCATCTGCACCACCTCGTCCACGGTGGTGCGGTTGTAGAAGCCTGAGGCGAGCATCACGTTCTCATCGAAGAGAGTGCCGCCGAAGTCGTCGCCGCCGAAGTGGAGGGCCACCTCGCCGGTCTTTTTGCCTTCGGAGAACCAGGAGGCCTGGATGTGCTGGAAGTTATCCAGGAAGATGCGCGAGGCGGCGATGACGCGAAGATATTTCGTGGGGCCGGCCTCTTCCTTCACCTTCTTGGAGAGGGCGCTGTTGCCCTTGCTGAAGCTCCAGGGGACAAAGGCGGTGAAGCCGGGAGCCTCGTCCTCCAGCTTCCGGATGTGGTCGAGGTGCTCGATGATGTCCTCATCGGTGTCCAGGTGGCCGTACATCATGGTGGCGGTGGACTTGATGCCGACTTGGTGGGCCTCCCGGTGTACGTCTATCCAGCTCTTCACGTTGCCCTTGGGGAAGAGGCGGCTCACCTTGTGCTTGACGCGATCCGAGAGGACCTCGGCGCCGCCGCCGGGGAGAGAGCGAAGGCCGGCCTTGTGGAGGCGCTGGAGCACCTCGCGGAGAGGAAGGCCGGAGACCTGAGACATCTTTTGGATCTCGGGCGCGGAGAAGAAGTGGGTGTGCAGGTTGGGGTAGGTCTCTATGCTGCGGCGGACGAGCTCTTCGTAGTATTCCAAGGGCAGTTTAGGATTCAGGCCGCCCTGCAGGAGAACGGTGGTGACGCCCTTCTTGAGAGCTTCGCCGAGCTTCACGAGCATCTCGTCCACGGTGTAGGTGTAGGCCTCTTTGTGGCCTTCGGTGCGGTAGAAGGCGCAGAAGGTGCAATAGGCGTCGCAGACGTTGGTGTAGTTGAGGTTGGTGTCCACGACGAAGGTGACGTACGGCTGCGGGTTGTGGCGGAAGCGCCATAGGCTGGCGAAGGCGGCCAGGTCTTGAAGGTTAGCATTGGTGAGGAGCCAGAGGCCCTCCTCCGTGGTGATGCGCTCGCCGCGTTCGACTTTTGCCTTGATGATGTCACGCATGTGGTGTCTCCTGACGGGTGCGCCTGAGGCACGCCCCTACGTGTGCGCCGCTTGGCTCTCCTCTTTCGGCAGCTCCGCAACGAGCTTTGTGAAGCGTTCGATGGCCTGCTTTTCGCCGGGGCCGAGAACGTAGTCGAAGCCTTCGAGATACTCGCGCACCTCGGCGGGGGTCATATTGAGATCGGGGCGGCCGCTGCGCACATCGGGCAGGTTGGCGATGCCGATGGTGAGGCCCATGCGCAGGGCAAGGTCGGTGGCGTTGCGCTCGGCCCTGGGGACGTCCTTGCGGACGACCCAGGTGGCAAAGACGAAGGGGAGGCCGGTCCACCGGTGCCAGACTTCGCCGAGGTCATAGGCGAAGGGGTGCCCGGGGACGCCCTTGCGCGCCTTGAGAGCCCCGTCGCCAATGAGGAGGTGGGCCTCCGACTCGTCCTTCAGCCCCACGTAATGCGAGGGCGTCACCTTCCAATAGTTGCGCAGGAGGATGCGCAGGAGGCGCGCCGAGGACGATGTCTCGTCGGTCACGCCGATGCGCTTGCCGTGCAGCTGCTCCACGGGGACGGAGGAGAAGAGAAGGATGCTGAAGGCCTTCTTTTTGGTGGCGATACAGAAATCGCCGAGGCGCTCCCAGGCAGGCTCCAGGGCCAGGGCGTCCAGGAGCGGCACAGGGCCGGCGACGATGCGCCCTTCGCGGGCGGCCTTGGCCATGGCCGTCGGCACCAGGGGGACAAGGTGGAAGGGCTCGCCCTGCATGCGCTGGTAGAAGACGACGCTATTGAGGTAGGGCATGAGGCCGATGTTGATTGGCATTCGTTAGACCATCGTTAATTAAGTTCCTGTACCTGGCGAATTCGTACAGGGCATCTTCGATGTCGGCTATGAACCAAACACCTGCAGTTTCGGGATTTCTAGGGTTCTGTGCGACAGCTAATTTTTGTATCCGCTTGCACAGGTCTATAAAGCGCAAATAGCCTCGCACCATTGAGTTCTCATCTCCGTCTCGAATTTGGCCAATGATTGATTCAGTTGCTTTTCTTATCCAGCTATCCAATGCTCCATACTCTAAGGGATCGATAAACCTAAGCGTTTTGCTTGCGTAGGAAAGCCCCCACTGCTTGAGGCAAAGGAGTTTTCTCAGGGCGACATCTGGATTATTGAGGTGGCTCATTGCTGATTTGGTTGCATATATTGCCGCGGAAGGGGTGTTCTTTCCTTCTACGTGCTTTGCTCTGCCACGTTCGTCGCCTCCCCACAGGGCTAGCATCTTCAAATCACCAAGATCGAGATACCCTACTTTCTTCGCTTTTGCACTTAGATACTCCTCAATAACAGGAGATCCGGGTATATTCCGCTGTACATCGCCCACATAGTAGGCAGTCTTTTTATATTGGTCGTACCAGTAGCCTATTTCCGCTGCGAACTGGGCAATAGTTAAGGTTTCTCCGCTTCTTTTGGTTGTCTCTGGCATCCGTATTCTCGTTTTTTTATTCTCTTGCTCCTCAATTCTCAGCCCTAGTTCCTGTACACCTTCACCGTGTTATACAAGGCATCTCTCTCAACGGGGACCTTCCCGGCGTCCTTGATCAGCTCCACCAGGTGTTCGCGGACGAGGCCGATGGGGCTGGCGGCCTTAGCGGCGTGGGCGATGCGCTCCTTGCCGATGGTGCCGTCCATATCGTCGGCGCCGAAGTTCAGCGCCATATCGGCGGCCTCTTCGCTCATCATGACCCAGTAGGCCTTGATGTGCTTGAAGTTGTCCAGCATCAGGCGGGAGACGGCGATGGTGCGCAGGTTGTCTATGGCGGAGGCCTGGCGGGCCACGAGGTGGGTATCGCCGATCTGGTACTCCAGGGGGATGAAGACCTGGAAGCCGCCCGTTTCGTCCTGGGCCTTGCGGAGGATGTCCATGTGGGTGACGCGCTCTTCGATGGTCTCGATGTGGCCGTAGAGCATCGTGGAGTTGGAGGGGATGCCCAGGCGGTGGGCCGTCTGGTGGATCTCGATCCAGCGCTTCCAGCCGGCCTTGCCGGGGAAGAGCTCCTTGCGGACGCGGTCGGAAAAGACCTCTGCGCCGCCGCCGGGGAGTGTCTGGAGGCCGGCCTCCTTCATACGCAGCATCGCCTCCTTCACGGGGACCTTCCACCGCTTTTCGAAGTAGTCCCATTCAGCGGCGGTGAAGGCCTTGATCTGCATCTTGGGGAAGCGCTTGTGGATGGCCGCCACGATCTCGACGTACTTTTCGAAGGGCCAGGTGGGATGGTGGCCGCCGACGATGTGGACTTCGGTCATCTCCTCATGGAGGGAATCGAGCATCTCCTCCATGGAGAGCTCGTAGGCGTGCGTATCGCCCGGCTTGGCGGCGAAGTCGCAGAACTTGCAGGAGAGGACGCAGAGGTTCGTGGGGTTCACCTGGCGGTTGAAGACGAAGTAGACGTTATCGCCGGACTTCCGGCGCTTGGCCCAGTCAGCCATGCCGCCGACGGCGATGAAATCGGGCGAGCGGTAGAGCTTGACGCCGTCCTCCACGGTGATGCGCTTGCCCGCGCGCACCTTCTCCCAGATGGGGAGGAGGGACTCATCGCGGAAGATGACGCCGTCTACGTCCAGTAAGCGTTCCATCGTTTGTTCACCTTATCTACGATTGCGCTGTCCATCAGCAGGGGCGCGGGATAGCCCTGCTTCCAAGTGGCGTCTATGGCGAGGGGGCCGCGGTAGAGCGGGGCCGCCCCTTCGAAGCGCATCTCCGGAAAGAAGGCGTCGCGCGCCGGGTCGAAGCGGGTAAAGATACCCCACAGGAGGCTGGTCTGGTCGTTGAGGTTGATATCCTCGCTCACCGCCGCGATGAGCTTGAGGCCGCGCGCCTCCGGCGCGGAGGCGATGCGGCGGACCACGTCGCTGCCGCCGCCGCGCACCTTCACCGCCAGAAGGGTCTCCTCCACCAGGCGGGAGTCGGTCACTTCAGGCGCGAGGCGGCGCAGGTCGAGGGAGTGCGGATCGAAGGGCCAGGAGCCGCCGTTCTCGCCGGCCTTGGGCGTGGCATCCAGGGCCATCTTGCTGCCCAGGTGCATCTTGAAGCTCGTGAAATCCAGGGTGTCCAGGGGGACCCGCGGCAGGAGGAGGAAGTCGTTCCCGGCGCTGAAGTGCTTGTGGACCTCGCGGAGGACGGCGGTGAAGTCACGGGGGTCCACGCCGGGGCCGACGAGGATGATGCACTTGGTGAGGGAGAGCTGGCCTTCGCCGAAGAGGCCGAGGGCCGTCTTGAGGGGCTCCTTGGCGAAGCGCGACCTGACGGAGACGACGAGGAGGTTGTGGAAGCCCGCCTCGTAGTAGGCCCAGAGGTCGGAGACCTCAGGGCGGATGAGCTTGAGGAAGGGGTTCAGGAACTCCTGCGCGGCATCGCCCATCCAGCGGTCCTCTTGTGGCGGCTTGCCGACGACGGTGGCAGGGTAGATGGGATCGCGACGGCGCGTGACGGTATTCACGTGGAAGACGGGGAAGGGCGCGGCGTTGGAGTAGTGGCCGAAGTGGTCGCCGAAGGGGCCTTCCATGCGCCGCTCCTCGGGGAGGACCTTGCCCTCCAGAATGAACTCGGCGTTGGCGGGGACGCGCATGTTGAGGGTCTTGGCCTGGACCATGGGCAGAGGCTTTGTCCGCAACAGGCCGCTGAAGACGATCTCCTCCAGCGCCTCCGGCAGAGGCAGGATGGCGGAGAGCATCAGCGCCGGGTCGCCGCCGACCACGACTGCCGCCTCCAGGGGCTTACCCTGCTGTTCGGCTTCGAAGTAGTGGTAGCCGCCGCCCTTGCCGAGCTGCCAGTGCATGCCCGTGGCGGCCTTATCGAAGATCTGAAGGCGGTAGAGGCCGAAGTTGCTGCGGCGGTTCACCGGGTTGTAGGTGAGGGTGGGCGAGAAGGTGAAGAAGCGGCCGCCGTCATCGGGCCAGCACTTGAGGACGGGCAATGCTTCCAGGTTGGGCTGTTCGACGACCTCTTGCGCGATGGCCCGGCGCGCCTTTTTGAGCCGCGCCGCCATCAGCAGCCGCACGGTCTTGCGGTTGCGGAGGAGCGTCTTGGGCGAAGGGGGGTTGAGCTCTTCGATGAAATGGATGATCTGCGCGCCGACCTCCGCCGGCGGCCTGCCGATGGCCATCTCGATGCGCTTCTGCGAGGCGAAGGCGTTGATGAGCAGGGGGTAGCGCGAGCCTTTGACCTTTTCAAAGAGCAGGGCCGGACCGTTCTGGAGCACCTGGCGGATGGCGATCTCGGTGATTTCCAGCTCCGGGTCCACCTCAACGCGGACGCGCTTCAGCTCCCCGGCTCGCTCCAGGGCAGCCACGAACTGTTGCAGATCACGGTAGGGCATAGGTCTGTCTTCCCCTACGCTCTTCTCCCTAGATGGGAGAGGAACTCGAGCGCAGCCCGAGAGGAGAGGGTGATGTTACTCATCTATTCGTCCACCTGTGCCAGCTGGGCCAGCGGGTCGCCGCGCCACTGCGCATAGAGGTCGTTTTCAACGCCCAGGCGATCGAGGATGCGCCCGGCGACGCTGTTCACCAGGTCGTCCACGGACTTGGGCAGGTGGTAGAAGCCGGGCATGGCGGGGAGTATCTCCGCGCCCGCTTCGGCCAGGGCCGTCATATTGCGCAGGTGGATGAGGTTAAGCGGCGTTTCGCGCGGGACGATGACCAGCCGCCGCTTCTCCTTGAGCGCCACATCGGCGGCGCGCTCGATGAGGTTCGTGGAGAGGCCGTGGGCGATGCGTCCCACGGTGCCCATGGAGCATGGCACGACGGCCATGCCATCGAAGGGGGAAGAGCCGCTGGAGATGGAGGCGGCGAAGTCCTTGTGGGGCAGAAGCTCCAGGGAGCCTTTGCCCACGGCCAGGTAATCGGCCCACTGCTCCTGCCGCGCGGCGCGTCCGCCCTTCATCTGCAGGCCGAGCTCGATGGCGACGACGCGCTCGCCGGCGGGAGAGACGATGAGGTTGACGTGGCAGCCGCGCTCCAGGAGGCCGCGGAGGACCTGCCGGGCGTAGGGGGCGCCGCTGGCCCCGGTGATGCCTATGACGTATGTGCGCATCGTTCGTTTCCTTTCTCGCAGGCCCTTCGCTTCTCGGAGGACCGGGATCGCTTAGGGTGACAGGATCAGACCAGGACGTCCGCCATGACGAAGAGGAAGAAGACGACGGCGATGATGCCGTTCATATTGAAGAAGGCCATGCCGATCTTCGATTCATCGCCCGAGCGCATGAGCCAGTGCTCGTAGAGGATGAGGGCGATGAAGGCGACGACGCCGGTGTAGTAGAAGGCGCCTGCATCCAGGAGCGGCCCGGCGGCGACGACGAAGGCGATGGTGAGGAGGTGGACGCCCCGCGCGATGGCCAAGGCCCAGACCTTGCCGAAGCGCGCCGGGATGGAGTGCAGGCCCTCCTTGCGGTCGAAGGCGAGGTCTTGGAGGGCGTAGATGACATCGAAGCCGGAGACCCAGAGGGCCGCGCCTGCCGCCAGGAGGATGGAGCCCGCCGTGAGCTCATCGGCAACGGCGAGCCAGACGCCCGTGGGGACGACGAGATAGACGAGGCCGATGCCGAAGTGGCAGAGCCAGGTGAAGCGCTTGAGATAGGGGTAGAGGATCATGGGCGTGAGGGCGGCGGGCCAGAGGCGCTGTGCCCACTGGCTGAGGTTGTAGACGGCGAGAAGGAAGAGGGCCAGCGAGAGGCCCATGAAGAGGAGCATATCGCGCCGCGCCAGGAGCCCCGCGGGCAGGGCGCGCCCGGCGGTGCGCGGGTTGCGCGCGTCTATCTGCGCGTCTATGAGGCGGTTGGCGGCCATGGCGATGGTGCGGGCGCTGACCATGGCGAGGGTGATCCAGAGGAAATGGCTTGCCAATGGCCAGCCATCTTCCACCAGGAAGAGGGCGGCGTAGGCGAAGGGGAGGGCGAAGATGCTGTGCTCGAACTTGATGGACCGGGCGAAGATGGCGAGCTTGCCCAGGGGCGCGCGGCCGGCGGTTGCGGCGGCTTGGCTCATGACGCCTCGCCTATCCCCAGCGCGCCGTGGAGCATGGCCCGCAGGGTGGGCAGGGCCTCCTCCACCGGGTGGGGACGCCCCGTCTCCAGCCAGCGGACCACGGTCTCGCTGATGGCGCCCTGCCAGGCGAGGGCGGCCAGCCCGGCGTCCACGCGGGCGCTTTCGCCCTGGGCCTCACGCATGAGGCCCTCCGTCATCTCGGCGAAGCGCCCCATGATTTCCTGGCGCCTCTTGGCGAAGGCGGGGCCCATGCTGTAGCCCTTGACGAGGAGGAGCTTGGCCAGGCTCTTGTGCTTGGTGAGGGTGCGGACGGTGGTCTCCATCGCCATATCCAGGCGCCGGACGGGGTCGGTCAGGGGCGCGATCTCGCGCTCGATGCGGTGGATGAGGCGCTTGCCCAGCTGGTCCATAACGGCCAGGAAAAGGCGCTCCTTGCTGGGGAAGTGGAAGTAGACGGCGCCCTTGGACATGCCGGACTTTTCGACGATCTCGTCCACGGCGGCATCATAATAGCCGCGCTGGGCGAAGACCTCTTCGGCCACTTCCAGGAGCCGTTCGCGCGTCTGCTGTTTCTGGGTCGTCATGCTTCAAACCGACTGGTCAGTCGGTTGAAGTATACCGAGGGCGAAAGAGGGGGTCAAGGGGAGCGTTATTCATATTTCAGGAGGAACCCTTGACGCAAAAGAGACGAAACCAAAAGACATTGACGGAAAAACGAGTGCGGGAGATAGCGAGGGAGGAGGTCAGGAAAACACAGGTCACGGAAAGAAAGAAACGCAGAAAAACCTTGCGGCCCGTGAGCGGCTACAGTGACGTATGGTAAATGTCCGTGAAGCCTAATTTTTGAGTTCTTTCTTCCAGAGGCTGCTGACTTCCTTGGCAACGCTTTCTGGAGTGTTCGACGATTTGGCTCGCTCTCTAGCTGAAGCGGCTGTGGTGACAACCTTTTTGCTCGCGTTGGCCTTCCGAGGATCTTCTGGGTCAGCCGTCAGGTCTAGGACTATCAGAATCTCGTCACACTCCCTAGAGATAGACTCCACAGCTAGGCGTTGCCGCGTGTCCAGAAGCGACTTCTCTACGAGCCGCAATCTTTTGTCGAGACCGTTTAGTTGTTGCTGGAAGCCTGCGATATCGTGCTTTTCTTCGATGCGCTTTACACGGCCTTTGAGATTATCGAAGGCTCTCTGTAGTTTCATCATCCTTCCGAGAACCTCTTTATCGAAACTCTTGTCCGTCACGCCACCCTCCTTACTGATGCTCTGGAACCTACAGCTAGCGCCTGTGCTTGGAGCACAATGACCGAGAGCATAGCATGGCGCAAAAATAGGGCGTGAAGGCGCCTATTCCGATGAAAGGAGATTAATGAAAGATTTAGAGGAAAACGAGGCTTTTACTTACTTTGGGGGCGCATCAAGAAAATGGAATAAGTCCGCGAACCGATGGGAACTAATTGATGAGATACAACGTCCCAGCCATGATCCAGTTTGCCCAGTTGCTCGCTCAAGAGTTTGGCGAGTTGTGGCGCGACTCCTGGGGCATAATCGAGGCTTACAAGATTATTCCAAGCGGCCTCCTTCGTAGGCATGACTATAAAACGATGTTCGGTTTCCATCACCCACCCCATTTTGAGAATTGGCAGAGTCTACACCATAGAAAGAAATATGAATAAGGCTCAAGGACTAGATGAGCTCCCAGCCGTACACCCGTCCTTGCTGGTGAGTCGGATGGATTAATTCTCCAAATGTGGCAACGCAACGCTGACCAATCGAAATTCCAAGGATTTGTCTAGTTATAAGCTCAAATGAATGCACAACAATTTCAAGATCCAGCCGAGGAGGACTATGCTCGAACCCGAACACGATTAGGCCTTTGCGCTCTTGGAAAGTGCTCGCCTTAAGTTTGAGTCCGTCCCCGATGGAGCTTGTGTTACCTGGGTAAGGATGAAGGATATTCTCTGACCAATGTTCGGCGGGTTTGTCATTGTCGCCATAGGGCCTTAGTAGTTTGAATTCCAGAGCCCAACTCCCTGGAAGAACCAAGTCACAGTATGCGGAAGCCCCAGGGTACTTCACTGGGCCGGCGTCTAGGTACAAGCCTGGTTTTTCGGCTTTGAGAACATCCAGGTCATATTTCATGGCTTGGGCCTCAGTTAGAGGGCCTACTCCAGGTTTATATGTTCGATTTTTTGATTTGCCAATTGGGCTATTTGAGTCCACAACTTTGAGGGCGTGGGCGAAGTCATCAACAATAGTTTGAAGCTGAATACTCACAGTTAGTCGCTCCAAGTCGAGGTGTCGTTGATCTGGCCACCTAACTTTGCCCTTTTCGTGTGGAGGTATCACCTAGCATTAGAAGCAGGTTATTATATCTGCCACTTTCTGGGAAGAAGGCAATAGTTTGATGCGCGCTATCCGCTTCCACCAGACCGGCGCAGCTGACGTCCTGCGCCTCGATGACGTGCCCAGGCCATCGCCCGGGCCTGGGGAGGTGCTGGTCAAGACGGCCTATGCGGGCGTCAACTATGCCGATATCGCCTTCCGCAAGGGGCATATCAAGGTGCAGAGCCTCCCCTTCTGCCCCGGCCTGGAAGGCTCGGGGACGGTGGAGGCCGTGGGCGCGGGCGTGACCACGTGCAGGCCGGGCGAGCGCGTCCTGGCCTTCAAGCTGCGCGGCTCGTACGCCGAATACTTCATCGCGAAGCAGGATGCTGTCTTCGCTGTGCCAAGCGGGATGGCGATGGAGCAGGCGGCGACGGTCCCCCAGATCTTCATGACGGCCTGGTGCTCGCTGGCCGTCCGCGGCAGGCTCCAGCGAGGGCAGACGGCCCTCATCCACTCGGCGGGAAATGGCGTCGGCATCGCGGCGGTGCAGATCGCGAAGCACCTGGGGGCGAAGGTCATCGCGACGGCGAGCAGCCCGGCGAAGCTGGAGCTCGCCAAGAGCTTCGGGGCCGACGAACTGATCAACTACTCGACGCACGACTTCGCGCCGGAGACGATGCGCCTGACGGGGAATCGCGGCGTTGACCTGGTGCTGGACGGCCTGGGCGGCGAAGCGGTGGGCAAGGGTATCAAGTGCCTCGCCGACGACGGGCGCATGGTGCTCCTGGGCTTCAGCAGCGGCGACCCGATGGTGCGCTTCCACGTTCTGGACCTGGTGCGCGGCATCTCCATCGTCTACGGCAGCGCGGGCTTGCACCAGCTGCCGCGCAGCGAGTACGCCAAGGTCTTGGACCTCTTCGGATCGGGCGTGCTGAAGCCGGTGCCCGTCACCGTCTTCCCCATGGCGCAGGCGGCGGAGGCGCACCGCTACCTGGAGGAGCGCAAGGGCGTGGGGAAGATCGCCATCAAGATGGCGTAGCGGCCTCTCCCCTTGTATCCCTCACGTAGCTCGAAGCCGAGCACCCGCCATCAGAATGGCGCCTGAGAAGAGAGGGACGCCTAGTAGAGCAGGGCCGACGCTACTTTCTAGATCAGCGAAATGCCCCTTCCTTCTCAGGGAAGGGGTTAGGGGATAGGTCGAAGCCTACGAAAGCTGCGCCAGGACGCGCTCCAGGTCGTCCGGGAGCTTGGCTTCAAAGCTCACGCGCTGGCCGGTGCGCGGGTGGGTGAAGGCGAGCCTGGCGGCGTGGAGGAACTGGCGCCCTAGGAGCTTGGTGCCGCCGCCATAGAGGCCATCGCCGACGAGGGGATGGCCGATGGAGGCCATGTGGGCGCGGATCTGGTGGGTGCGCCCCGTCTTCGGCAGCGCCTCGATGAGCGCGGCCTCTTTGTAGCGCCGCACCACCTGGTAGCTGGTGATGGACGGCCGGCCGCCCACGAGGACGGAGATCTTCTTGCGGTCGCGCGGGTTGCGGCCGAGCGCAGCGGTGATCATCCCCTTTTCGTGCTTCACGCGGCCCGTGGCCAGGGCGATGTAGCTCTTCTCCACGGTGCGGTCCTTGAACTGCTGGGCCAGCGATTGCTGCGCCGCCTGGTTCTTGGCGACGACCATGACGCCGGAGGTGTCCTTATCCAGGCGGTGGACGATGCCCGGGCGGATATCGCCGTTGATGGCGCCAAGGTCCGGGCAGCGGGCCAGGATGGCGTTCACGAGCGTGCTATCCGGGTGGCCCGGCGCCGGGTGGACCGTCAGTCCCGCAGGCTTATTGATGACGATCACATCGCTATCTTCGTACAGCACGTCCAGCGGGATCTCTTGCGGCGTCACTTCGATGGGCGCGGCGTCCGGCTCGGTGACGCGGACGCTATCGCCCGCCTTCAGTTTCTGGCTCGGCTTTGCTGGGTGGTCGTTCACCAGCACAAGGCCGTCGTCAATCAAGTTCTTCACATAAGACCGCGTCAGCGAAGGCAGCTGCTCCGACAGGAACTTGTCCAGTCGCGAGGCCGACTCGGCTGCGGTGAGCAGGTGGGACTTGGGCATAGGCCTTTTGTAGACACCCTCTCTTCTCGGGCTTCACTCGAGTTCGCTTCGGCAGACTCAGCGCAGGCTCTCTCCCATCCAGGGAGAGGCGGGTTAGCGTGAACATCTGTCATGTCACGCTCATGACGTTCATTCGGGGCGCGAGGCGGATCAGGACTGCGGCAACTTGGCAGGGGCACCCTTGGTCTTGCCGCCGAAGATGACCACCAGGGCGAGGATGACGATGCCGATGGTGACGCAGGAATCGGCGACGTTGAAGACGGGCCAGCGGGGAAGCTCGATGAAATCGGTGACATGGCCCATGCGGATGCGGTCGGCGAGGTTGCTCACCGCGCCGCCGAGGATGAGGCCCAGGGAAATGCGGAGGATGCCGTGGCCGGCCGCCTGGCGATAGAGGACGAGGATGACGGCGATGGCGGCGATGGAGGCGATGATGAGGAAGAGGGTCTGGTTATCGAAGAGGCCGAAGGCGCTGCCGGTGTTGTTGACGTGGGTGAAGCGCACGGGCCAGTTCTCCGGGTAGGACTCGCCGAGCGCCATGCGCTGGCGGACGATGAATTTCGTCACCTGGTCGAAGGCGATAACGAAGGCGACGATGCTCGCGATGGGCAGGGCGCGACGCCAGCCGGGGGTGAGGGAGGGTTTCGCCATAGCCTATCCAGTCTACCAGATGGCGCTGCGATTTTTGCCTGACGCCGCTTCTGTTGACGCTCCGGAGCGTGCGTTGCTACACTTCTGCCTTATGAAGGGGGTTCGCTATGACGACAACTGAAGAACGCCCGGCGACCGGCCAGCAGTTCCGCGTGGTGGGCACGCGCCCCATCCGTCACGATGGCGTGGACAAGGTGACGGGCCGCGCCAAGTACGGCGCGGACATCATCCTGCCGGGGATGCTCTACGGCAAGGTCCTGCGCAGTCCCCATCCGCACGCGCGCATCAAGGCGATAGACGCCTCCGCCGCCCTGGCGATGCCCGGCGTGAAAGCCGTGGTCACCGCCGCCGATATGCCGATCATCAAGAACAACGTTCCGGTCGACCTGGGCGAGACGCTGGCGAACTCCCGCCTTCTCTGCGAGATCAGCCTCGCGCCCAAGAAGGCGCTCTTCGTCGGCCATGCGGTAGCCGCCGTGGCCGCCGTCAGCCCGCACATCGCGGAAGAGGCGCTGGAGAAGATCAAGGTTGACTACGAAGTGCTGCCCTTTGTGCAAGATGTTTTGGAGGCGATGAAGCCCACGGCGCCGCTCCTCCATGAAAACATGACGATGCTCCTCCAGCAGAGGCGCTTCACGCGGGGAGAGGATAGCGGCCAGCGCGGCAATATCGCCTCCCGGCTGCTGATGCAGCAGGGAGACCTGGAGGCGGGATTCGAGGAGGCCGAGGTCATCCTGGAGCGGGAATATCGCACCACGGCCGTCCACCAGGGATACATCGAGCCGCACAACGGCACCGCCTACTGGGGCCCGGATGGCCGCGTGACGGTCTGGACCAGCACCCAAGGGCACTTCGGCGTTCGCGGCCAGCTGGCGGCCATGCTGGGGCTGCCTGACGCCATGATCAAGGTCATCGCGATGGAGATCGGCGGCGGCTTCGGCGGGAAGATCAGCCTCCACCTGGACGCCGTTGCCGCGCTCCTTTCGCGGAAGTCCGGCCACCCGGTGAAGATGACGATGAGCCGGAGCGAGGTCTTCCAAGCCAGCGGCCCCACGGCCGGCACAGTGATCCGTCTCAAGCTCGGCGCAAAGCGCGATGGCCGTATCACCGCCGCTGATGCCTGGCTGGCCTACGAGGCGGGCGCCTACCCCGGGTCGCCCATGGGCGCAGGCGTCTCGTGCATCTTTTCCGCCTACCGCATCCCCAACATGCGGGCGGAAGGCTATGACGTTGTGGTCAACAAGCCGAAGGTGGCCGCCTATCGCGCGCCAGGCGCTCCCCAGGCGGCCTTTGCCCTGGAGAGCGCGCTGGATGAGCTGGCGGAGCAATTGCACATTGACCCGCTGGACCTGCGCCTTAAGAACGCCATCCGCACCGGCGACCGCTTGGTGAGCGGCGTCGCGGTGCCCAAGATCGGGTGCGTGGAGGTCATCGAGGCGATGAAACGCCACCCGCAGTACACCGCGCCCCTCCCGCCGAACACGGGCCGGGGGGTCGCCATCGGCTATTGGAGCAACACCGGAGGCGCATCATCGGCCACCATTGCAGTGAACCCCAGCGGCAAGCTGGCCCTTATCACCGGTTCGCCGGACATCGGCGGGACGCGCGCCGCCACAGCCCAGCAGGTGGCGGAAGTGCTCGGCATCGCGGCGGAGGACATCACCCCGAACGTGGGCGATACCGATACGATCGGCTTCACCGGCCCCACCGGCGGCAGCCGCGTCGCCTTCGCCACAGGCATCGCCGCCATTAACGCGGCGGAGGAGATCAAGCGGCAGGTGAAGGCCCGCGCCGCGACGCTCTGGCAGACGACGCCCGACGAAATCATCTACGAGCAGGGCGTGATCTCCAGCAAGAGCAACCCGGCGAACAAGGCCACCTTCAAGGAGCTAATCCCCAAGATCCACCCCTTCGGTGGGCCCATCGTGGCCTCCGCCTCGGCCAGCCCCACAGGCGTGGGACCCTCGTACGCGGGCACCATTGCGGATGTGCGCGTGGACCCGGAGACGGGGAAGACGGACGTGGTGCGCTGCACCATCGTGCAGGATGTGGGGAAGGCCGTGCACCCCGGCTACGTGGAGGGCCAGATGCAGGGCGGGACCGTCCAGGGCATCGGCTGGGCGCTGAACGAGGAGTATGTCTATAACGCTAACGGCGCCATGGCCAACCCCACCTACTTGGACTATCGCATCCCTACGACGCTGGACCTGCCGATGATCGAGACGGTAATGGTGGAGGTCCCGAACCCGGGCCATCCCTTCGGCGTGCGCGGCGTCGGCGAGATATCCATCGTTACGCCCATGGCGGCCATCGCCAACGCCGTCCGCCGCGCCACCGGCGTGCGCATCCGGCAGCTGCCGCTGAGCCCGGCCACGATCCTCAAGGAGAGGCGCGCGGCAAAGGCCAATGGCGCGAAGTAGGGGACGACCTCTTCCCCTTCCACTTGTGCTCGTCCTCGAGCTACGGAAGGGGTTAGGGGATAGGTCGAAGCTGTCCCGCCGTTAGGCTTGTAGCGCTGGTGTTGCGCCGCTCTGTGCCGCAGTTGTCGCGCTGCCGTTGAATCTGGAAAAGCCCAAGCGCAAGGCTGGTTGTCACGCCTTGTCACTGGCTTGTCACGGTGTCTTGTAGCGCTCTGTAGCGCTGCTGTAGCGCTGCCCTGCCCCCGCAGGTTGTCGCGCCACTACACCGTCGCTCGGCTCGACCTCTGAAGGGCATCCCTGAACACCCTCTCGAAGCGCTCCGTCTCCTCCTTCTGAAGCCTTTGCCGGGAGTCCCGGTGCTGTGCCTTGTTCTTCAGGGAGGGGCGGAGCACAAGGCGCAGCCCCGACCGCTCCTGTGGAAGGTTCAGATGATGGTTCTTGATGGTTCCTGGGAGGACGCTGTGTCCCCCGTCACTCTGTTGGGGGACCACAGCGGGAGGACAGGCTGTCCCCACCATGCGTCGCAGAGACGCCCCTTTCAGGGAGCGGCGTGTAGCGCTACGCTAGAGCGAGCGCTTGAAGAAATCGCCGGTGAGCGCGGCGATCCGCCCTTCGTGGCCGAAGAAGAAGTGGTCGGCTCCGTGGATCACTTCGATCGCCAGCGGCTCGGCCATGCGCTTGCGCTTCAGCTCGTGGACCTGCTCCACAGGCACATAGGCGTCCATATCGCCCGCGATGAGGAGCTTGGGCTTGGCATAGGCGAGGGCGGCAGGCGTGTTGACGCCGGTGAGGAGCGGCGCGACGAGGGCGATGGCCTGCACCAGCGGCTCATTGGGGGCTACGGCCATGGCGACGCCGGTGCCGAAGGAGTAGCCCGCCAGGCCGATGCGCTTAGTGTCTATCTCCTTCTCCTCAACGAGGCGCTTGAGCGCCGCTGAGAGGTCCTCGCGCTCGCCCATGCCCTTGTCATGGGCCCCTTCGCTCGCGCCGGCGCCGCGAAAGTTGAAGCGCAAGGCCGCGATGCCCTGCGCAAGGACGCCATCCACGATGGCCCTGACGACGCTGCTCTCCATATCGCCGCCGTAGAGCGGGTGCGGGTGGCAGACAACGATGCCGGGCCGGGGAGGCTTCCCGGCAGGGGTGTGGAGGTAGCCCTCCAGCGTCAGCTTGCCGGAGGCGAAGGTGATGTGGCGCTGAGGCATACGGAGGTGAAGACTATGCCGCGTCAGGGCTGCGGCACTGCATCTCGAAGGTGTTGCGCATAGGCCCCAACAGCCCGATGCGGAGCCACGCCTGGTAGACCGTTTTGGAAACCGCGTCCGGGTCATGGGGCCGAAGCACGGTGACGACCTTCAGCTTCCATTCCGGGTGCTCGTGTTCCGCCTTCTGGAAGATATTGAGCCGGGTCTCCCACTCCTCCAGGTCTTTGACCATAAAGCCGTTGTGGTCGTTCAGGTCGGCGGGGAGCCGTTCGAAGCCCTTGAGGGCGGCATCCAGGTCCGGGACTTGCCGGCGAAGCCGCTCGATCGTCTCGGCAAGCTGCGCGGCGGGCTTAGCCGGGCGAAAGAAGACCATGCCCCTATAGTGATCGGCGTTGAAGCGGTAGCCCAGGAGGTCAGGCTTCTTGACCCATAGCTCCCACGGCATCACGGCGGTGATGCAGGCCTCCACCAGGTGGAGGTTCTCTGGCGGCACGGCGTAGTTATTGTGGTTCCAGAGGTCGTGCATCTGCATATGCCAGGAGGATAGCGGCACAAGGTCGGCGGGTCAATCCCAAAAAGAAAGGCCCCCCGACAGACGCCGGAGGGCCTTTCGAGGGGTCTACGGCGGTGGGGGCTATTTCTCTTCGATGGTCACCTTGGTCATCTTATCGCCTACCTGGAGCTTGCGTGCCACGTCCATGCCGCTCGTCACCTGGCCGAAGACGGTGTGCTTGCCGTCCAGGTGCGGCTGTGGGTCGTAGACGATGAAGAACTGGCTGCCGTTGGTGCCGGGGCCTGCGTTGGCCATGGAGAGGGCGCCGGAGGCGTGCTTGAGCGGGTTGGTCTTGGGGTTCACCTCATCGGCGAACTGGTAGCCGGGCCCGCCGCGCCCGGTGCCTGTGGGGTCGCCGCCCTGGGCGACGAAGCCGGGGATGACGCGATGGAAGGGGACGCCATCGTAATAGCCTTCGCGGGAGAGGAAGACGAAGTTGTTGACGGTGATCGGCGCGCTCTTGGGGAAGAGCTGGATGCGGATCTTCCCCTTCGTCGTCTCCATGTCAACGTGGTATTCCTTCTTGGCATCTATCTTCATTTCGGGCGGTTTGCTGTACTGTGCCACGTGGATAGGCTCACTTTCCTAGGGTGTATCGGTTACTGCTCTTCTATGACGATGGTCTGAATGGTGACGGGCTGCGCCGGGCGATCGCCGGGGACGGTGGCGACCAGGCCCAGGGCCTGAAGGATATCGGCGCCGCCGACGATCTGCCCAAAGATGGTGTGCAGGCCGTTGAGGTGCGGCGTGGGCACCAGGGTGATGAAGAACTGGGAGCCGCCGGTGGCCGGGCGGCCGGTGTTCGCCATGGCCAGGTAGCCCGACTTGGTGAAGGTGACGGTGGGCGTGCAGTTGGCAGGTTGGGAATTGGTCACCGTGCCGTTGGGGCAGGGGAACTCATCGGGAATGGTGTAGCCGGGGCCGCCGGTTCCCCAGGCGGCGATCTTGGCGTCGTCGGCGCTGAACGGGTCGCCGCCCTGGATCATGAAGTCCTTGATGATGCGGTGGAAGCGGACGCCATCGTAGAAGCCCTGGCGGGAGAGGAAGACGAAGTTGTTGACGGTGACGGGCGCGATCTTGGGGAGCAGCTCCAGCCGCATATCGCCCCTGTTGGTCTTGATGGTGGCGAAGTATCTCTTGTTCTGGTCTATGGTCATGCGCGGCGCGGCGGTGTAGGTGGGCTTGGGGGCCACGGTGCCGGAAGGCGGGCGTGTGGCCGTGGGCACGGCGGAGGGAGTCTGGAAGGCGCGTGTGGGCGTCGGCCTTGGGGTCGGCGTGGGTGTCAGGTCTTCGCCGTCGCAGGCGACGATGACGAGCATGGCGGCTGTGAGCAGAGCGCCGATGGTGAGGAGTTTGGGGAACAATCGCATAGTCGAAGCATCGCTCCTTACTTCAGGGAATTGGCTAAAAAGCAACGCCGCCTATGATAGCATACGAGGGAGTTCCTGAGAGGAAGATGCACTGATGAAAGCCGTTGTTCTGGAGGAGCCGGGAAGCCCGTCCGGTCTTCGCCTTCGCGATCTCCCGATGCCCGTTCCCGGCCCTGACGATGTCATCGTCAAGGTGCGGGCCTGCGGCGTCTGCTTCCATGACGTCCTGGTGACGCGGGGCACGCTGAAGCGCGGCATCAAGCCGAACGTGGTCCTGGGCCATGAGATCGCCGGCGAAGTGGCGCAGTGCGGCGCGCAGGCCCGGCGGTTCAAGCCCGGCGATCGCGTGGTCTCCATCCTCACCGAATGCTGCGGCTCCTGCGACCGCTGCCTCTCCGGGCACGAGCATCGCTGCCGCAACGGCCACGGCATCGGCCATAGCGTAGACGGCGGCTACGCGGAGTATGTGCGCATCACGGAGCGCAGCCTACGCCTTTTGCCGCAAGGCCTCTCCTTTGAGCACGGCGCTGTTGCGGCATGCCCCATCGGCGTCGCCCTCGGCGCGATCCGCGACCTGGCCCAGCCGAAGCCGGGCGAAACGGCCCTGGTGACGGGCGCAGGCGGCGGCGTAGGCGTCCATGCCGTCCAGCTGCTCAAAGCCCACGGGGCGCGTGTCTTTGCCGTGACGACGACGGAAGAGAAGGTCTCCCGCCTCCGGGAGTTTGGGGCTGACGAGGTGCTGCTTAGCCCCGATATGGAGTTCCAGTGGGAGGCCCTAGCGCTCACGGAGGAGAACGGCGTGGACGTGGTGATAGACACAGTGGGGAGCAGGGCCTTCCCGGCTGCCTTCCAAGCGCTGGCCCAGTTCGGGCGGATGGTCTTCATCGGGCAGGTGAATGCCGGGGAGATCAGCTTCAGCCCGGCGAGCCTGCTCTTCAAGGATGCCAAACTCATGGGGGCGAGCGGCTGCAACTTCAAGGACTTGGATTCGGCGCTGAAGCTTATCCAGGAGGGCAAGGTCAAGCCCGTTGTAGAGTCGTTTCCTTTAGGAGCGGCGGCGAACGTCCACCAGATGCTTTATTCGCGCAGGATGTTCGGACGTGCGGTGCTGACGCCGTAGCTTAGCGGCTAGGTGTGGGCGATGAGGCTGCGGTGGCGGCCGGCGTCTGGGGCGGCGCCGCCGTGGGCGTGCCGGGGCCGGGCGTGGGCGAAGGCTCGGGCGCAGGCGTGGGGATGCGCGGCGGCTCCCTCACCAGGCGGGAGAAGACGTCCCCCCAGGATGAGTCCACCAGGTAGATGCCGGGGTCGTTCTGGGCCGGGCCGCTAACGGGCCTGCGGCGGTACTGCGAATAGTGGCTGGTCCCGTCCGCCGTCCTATCGCCTACCCGGATCTCGATATCACCGATCTCTATCAACCCTGCCGTGATGACCACGGAAGGCGAGGCTAGGCCGTAGCGCTGGAGGTCTTCCGCCTGGGCCTCCTGGATAACGCGGCGCTTGAACTGCGGACCGCTGAGGAGCAGTGTCACGCCGCCCCAGCGATCCAAGAAGACAGGCTCGTTGGTGCCGCCATCGAAGCGCCAGGTCCCCTTATCGTTCACGAACTTCTCCGTCTTGCCCTCCGATGTGACGGAGACCCTGATGATGGCGTCGTCGTCTACCTGATAGAAGAAGTCCCGGGGCGGCGCGCCGATGGACTTGGGCACGCCTTTATCGCGCGTGCTGATGTAGACGGCGCTCACGGCGCTGACCACGGCCAGCAGGACGATGAGGATGATGGTGGTGCGGATGTTCATGAGTGGCTCTGCCTAATGATACGCCTCGGCATGGCCCTAAGGATGCGGCCCAGGCTCTACCGCCTGCGCCACCAGACGATGGCGCCTGCAGCGGCGATGACGACGGGCAGGATGAGGAGGCTGGACCAGCGGATGAAGTTCCACTTGGCCTGGGTGACGATGAGGAGGCGCGGCTCGGCGAGCTTGGGACGGACGGAGATGAGGTTGATATCGTCCGCGAGCCAGTTCACCGAGTTGAAGAGCATATCGCCATTGGCGAAGGAGGTGATGAAGCGGTTGCTTGCGAAATCCGAATCGCCGAAGACGACGATCTGTGTCCGCTTGCGCTGGCCCTCAGGAGGCAGGGCATCTGCGAAGGGCGCGAGGGCATCCACGCTGACGCCGATGGCCAGAGGGCCTTGTGGCTCGCCGGACTGGCGCTGGTTCTGCTCCGGGTCCGTCTCCAGCCAACTGAGGAGGGCCGTTGTGACGGCAAGGGGCAGGACTTGCAGCTTATTGGAATCATAGAAGACGTTCGGCGCGTTCAAGTCGGCGGCGGGCTTGGCGTCTACGGGCGATACCGAGGTGGCGCGCTGATAGACGGTCACATCGCTCAGCGTGCGTGTGATTTCGCTGACCTGGCCGTTGGGGATGGAGTAGCGCTGGTTGCCGCGGGTCACCAGGGGGGAGCGCGGGTCGTTGGCCACGGAGCTGGCCAGGTCCACGATGGTGCCGTTGCCCAGCTCCACGCCCCATGTCTTCAGGACCTGGCGGAACTTGGGAGGTGTCTCCGGGTCAAGGAGGAAGAGGGCCTTGCCGCCGTTGCGCAGATAGTCGTCCAGGGGCTTGACCTCTTCATCCAGCAAGTCGTTCTTGGGGCTTGCGATGATGAGGACTGCGGCATCCTGCGGCACCACTTGTTGACTACCCAGGTCCAGGACGCGCACCTCATAGTTATCGCCTTCGATGCCTGCGCGGGCCAGGCCGTAGCCGTTGGTATCAACAATATTCGCGATATCGCGCTCCCCGTGGCGCGTCAGGAAATAGACCACTTTCCGCTGCTTGTGGGTGACGGCCAGGATGGCGGAGGTGAAGTCTTGCTCCAAGGTGGGGTTCGGCAAGAAGCGGCTGGAGCGGCTTTCAAAGAAGAGCGTGGCGACGGGCTGGAGATTGCCCTCTGAGGCGAAGACGATGGTGCCGGGCTGGGAATCGGCGTTGATGCCGAAACGCCGAGCCTCTTCCGGCTTCAGCTCCGGGTCCTCCACACGGTAGGAGAACCTGCCCGATTGGTTGGCGTACTGCTCAAGCAGGTCCAGGGCGTTGGCGCGCACCAGAAGCTGGTTGGGGTCTGTGGGGACAAAAAAGGCGACGGCCTGCACATTGCCGTCCAGGTCGCCCAGGATCTTCTTGGTCTGCTGGGAGAGGGAGAACTGCTTGGTCTCCGTGAGATCGAACTGGGCGTTCTGCCGCGCGCCTACATAGATGACCACCGCGCCGATGGCGAGGAAGACCAAGGTCATCACCGTGGTGTTGACGCCGTAGAAGCCCTGTCGCGTGCGCGCCGCGCTACGGATGCGGTCGAAGCCGGTGGCGGCGGCAAGGAGCAGGGAGAGGAGGCCGATGGCAAAGAAGACGAGGGCCGAGGTCTTGAAATCGTCAAAGGCCAAGTAGACGAGCCCGGATACCACCAGCAGCACGACGGCGATGGTGAGGAAGAGGCCCGAGGGGCTGCCGAGGGCGCCCGTGAGCCGCCCCAGCATGGGTGCTTTCTTCTGCTTGGCCATCAGCGCCACCGCCTAGCTTCAAGGACGCGGATGGTAAGGAAGAGGAAGATGGCCGTCAGGGCGATGAAGTAGATGATGGTGTCCGTGTTGACGAGGCCTCGGGCAAAGTCCGTGAAGTGCCGGCGCGGGGAGACGAAGTTCAGGATGTCCGCCGGGAGGCCGCTGAAGAAGTCCGAGGCCTCATTGATGAACCAGAACATGAGCAGGATCACCATGCCGATGACGGCGGAGGCGATCTGGCTGCTGCTGAGGGAGGAGGCGAACATACCGACGCTGAGAAAGAGCGCGCCCAGGAGCGCCATGCCCAGATAGCCGGAGACGATAGGGCCGGGGTCCGGCTCGGCGAAGAGGCCGAGCATGATGGGATAGTAGAGGGTGAGGGCCAGGAGGATGAGGACGATGACGAGGGCGGACAGGAACTTGCCGAGGACGACTTCGAAATCGCGGACGGGTGAGGTGAGGAGCAGCTCGATGGTGCCGAGCTTGGCCTCTTCCGCCAGGAGGCGCATGGTGAGCACCGGGCCGAGGAGCAGGAGGACGAAGGCCCCGTTGATCGTATCACCCAGGATGCCGCCCACGGACTCTCCCGCGAAGAAGGAGCGCATCGTCGCCTCGCGGAAGGCGCCGCTGATGCTGTCAATGAACAGCAGCCCGGTGAAGACCAGGAAGGCCGTCATGATGACGTAGGCGATGGGAGAGGAGAAGTAGGTCCCCAACTCCTTGCGCGCGATGAGCCAGGTGTTCTTCAACTCTTTGGAGCCTCCGCTTTGGCGGTGAGTTTCAGGAAGATATCCTCAAGGCTCATGGCAGAGGACTGGAGGCCCAGGAGGCCCCAGTTCTGCTTGACCACTTCGGCAGCCAGCGTCTCCCGGAGGTTGGAGCCGGGCTCGCACTCCAGGGTGTAGACGGCGGTGTTCTGGCCCGTCTCCTGGCGTGTCATCTCGCGGACGCCGGGGACCTGGCGCAGGCGCGCCGCCACGTCCCGCTGGGGGCCGCGCACCTCCACCTTGATCTGCTCCGTGCCGCGCAGGCGGACGGAGAGGTTCTGCGGCTTGTCCACGGCGATGATGCGCCCTTCATGGATGACGACGACGCGCTCGCAGAGGACGCTGACTTCCGGCAGGATGTGGGAGCTGATCAGGATGGTGTGCTCTTTGCCGAAGCTCTTGATAAGGTCGCGGGTCTCCACCACTTGGACGGGGTCAATGCCGATGGTTGGCTCGTCAAGGACCAGCACCTCCGGGTTGTGGAGGATGGCCTGGGCGATGCCGACGCGCTGGCGGTAGCCCTTGGAGAGGCGGCCGATGGCGATATTGGCGTAGTCGTTCAGGCGCAGGCGCTCGATGACATAATCAACGCGCTCTTTGATCTGTGCCGAGCTCATCTGGCGAAGCTTGCCCATGAAGCGCAGATAGTCGCGGACGGTCATCTCGGTGTAGAGGGGGACGGTCTCCGGCAGGTAGCCGATGTTGCGGCGCGCCTCCAGGGAGTTCTTGAGCACATCGTGCCCCGCGATGCGCACGGTGCCGGCGCTGGGGGGCAGGAAGCCCGTCATGATGCGCATCGTGGTGGTCTTCCCGGCGCCGTTGGGGCCGAGGAAGCCGACGATCTCGCCCTTTTGGACGTCAAAGGAGACGTCCTCAATGGCGATGAAATCGCCGTAGTATTTCGTCAGGTGCTCGACTTCGATCAAGGCGTGTTACCGCTGCTTTTCTGTGTTTACGCTGCCTGGCGTCCGGCGGTTCCACACGATGTCCGGCGCGCCAAAAACCCGATGATTATATCCGCAACGCCCAGCCTCGGCAAGGCGATTCCGTTATGTCGGCGAGGTGCCTCAAAGGATACGCTCATCGTGGATGGAGGGATGTTTTGCCGATGGGCGTGATGGATGGCTTCGGACCCGCGCCAGGTCGCCCGGCTCAAGCAGGGGTAATCTCCCGCCCTTGACTGGCCAGGTGCCCTATGTTTGAATTGCGCCCAATCGCCGGGTTGCGGCGCTACCCCTTCCTTGAGCCACCGCAGGAGGCTTCTATGACGATGAATTTCGGCATCTTCTTTGAGCTCGAAGTCCCGGAGACGGGCTACACCGAGCGGGATATGTGGCATAACGCCCTCACCCAGATCGAGTTTGCCGAGAAGATGGGGTTCGATTCGGCCTACTCCGTGGAGCACCACTTCAACCCCGGCTATTCGCACTCCTCCTGCCCGGAGATCCTCTTCGCCGCCGCCTCCCAGCGCACCAAGACGATCCGCTTGGGCACCGGCGTCCAACTGCTGCCGATTGACCATCCGGTGCGCACCGCCGAAAAGATCGCCGCCATTGACTGCCTGACCGACGGCCGCTATGACTTCGGCGTGGGCCGCGGCGCCTACACCCCCGAGTTCTTGACCTTCGATAAGCCGCACGCCCAAGGCGCCACCAAGGACTTGAACCGAGATCTCTTCTCTGAATGCATAGACATCATCAAGACCTGCTGGACCAAGAACAACTTCACCTACGAAGGGAAGTTCTACAAGATCCCCGCGCCCATCACAGTGGTGCCGAAGCCCATCCAAAATCCCTGGCCCCGCATGTTCGCGGCCTGCGGCAGTCCCGATTCCTATGAGATGTACCCGCGCATGGGCATGCACATCATGCCTCAGACGGCGGTGACGCCCCTGGACCAGATGGCGGCCCAACTGCCCACGGCCCTGCAGTCCTGGAAGAAGGCCGGCCACGATAAGACGATGGGCCCCCTGCAAATCAACACGCTGGTCCCCGTCCACTGCGCCAAGACGACCAAGCTGGCCATTGACCAGATGAAGTCCTATGAGATGTGGTACTTCAGCAAGCTCATCGAATTCTTCACGCCGAAGACCGATACGGAGCGGGCGCGCCATGCCAACCTGCCCCAGTGGTGGACGAACCCGAACTGGGACTACGTCTACGGCGAAAAGATGGTCATCTGCGGCGACCCGAAGGACTGCATCGAGACGGTGAAGGAGTTCGAAGCGGCGGGCGTCAATCGCCTCATGTGCCAGTTCCAGGTGGGCGGTATGCCCCACACGATGGTTATGGAGGCCATGCGCCTCTGGGGCGAAGAGGTCATCCCCTTCTTCAAGTCTCGATAGCCTCAGGGCACAAAAGCCTGTGAAGATCCCCCGGACTCCGGGGTATCTTCTTTCCCCACCCTTTCAGGAGGGCCTTCCGTGGATACAGCCTATCTCTAAGCTGTTGACACGTCCCCACAGGAGGCATAGGCCCTACACCCGCGTTTGGCTCTTGTGTCGCTCATGGCTTCGCCAGCAGCAGGGGCGAGACGAGGTCCGAGCGCGCACATCATCACAGGGGGAGATTCGACTATGGCATCGTATGCGTTCATTCAGCCTGTCAAGGCCGGGAAGACAGCGGCGTGGAAGCAGCTCATCGCTGAGATGCAGGGCCCGAGGAAGAAGGAGCATAAGGAGTCCCGGAAGAAGGCTGGGCTGAAGAGAGAGCAGGTCTGGCTGCAAAGCACGCCTATGGGTGATTTTGCAGTGGTTGTCTTTGAGGCGTCCGACGCCAAGAAGGTCTTCCAGCATTTCATGACCTCAACGAATGCCTACGATAAGTGGTTCGCGGAGAACGTCCTGGTGGGCATCCACGGGATGAACCCCTCCGCTCCTCCGCCGCCGATGAACGAGCTGATCTTTGACTACAAGGGCTAGCGGACACTTCGCGAGACAGGTTCTTGAGATAAGCAAAAGGCCCCTCCATATGGAGGGGCCTTTTGCTTTGGCCTGCAGGCTGTTGCGGAATGGTCTCAACCCTTCGGCATCTTGATCTTATACAGCCTCGCCGCGTTCTCCCCTAGGAACTTCTGCTGGGCGCGCTTGCCCAGCGCCTCCGAGCCTTCCACGGCCTCCGCCGCCGCGCCGGGGAAATGCCCATCGAAGTGGGGGAAGTCGGAGGCCCAGATGATGACGTCTTCGCCGATGAGCTTGCCCACGTAGGGGAGCGCCTTCTCATCGCCGTCCAGCGCGATGAAGCACTGCCGGGCGATGATCTCCGATGGTGCCGTCTTGATCTGCTTCCGGTAGGTCTGGCCGCGCTTGAAGCGCTTGTCCATCCGGTCAACCAGCATGGCGGCCCAGCTGCCGTTGGACTCTAGGAAGGCAGAGCGCATTTTGGGGAACCTGTCCATCACGCCGCCGAACATAAGGCGGCCCATGGTGATCATGTTGTCCATGGGCATGGCCAGCATATCGCCCATCATGCTCTTGGTGCCGGGGAGCGTCGCCAGGTCGCCCAGCATGGTGTTCACGCCCTCTACGTCCGGGAAGGGGAACGGGTGATAGCCCACGGCCACGTCCAGCGCCTCGCACTCACGCCAGAAGGGGTCAAAGGTCGGATGCTCCAGCGAAAGGCCCTTGTACAGGTTGGGGCGTACCATAACGGCCTTGAAGCCGAGCTGCTTCACGGCGCGCCGCAGCTCCGTGACGGCCAGGCCGACATCCTGGAGCGGCACGATGGCCACGCCGTAGATGCGCTTGAGGTTGGCCGCCTTGCAGAAATCGGTGACCCAGTTGTTGTAGGCCTTGGCCATCTCATAGGCGAGCGTCGGGTCGTTCACGCCGCCCAGGACGCCGCCGAAGCTGGGGTAGACCACGGCCATGGTGATGCCCTCCGAGTCCATGGCCTTGATGCGCTTCTTGGGGTCGAAGGCGGCAGGCTCGCCCTCTTCCCAGTAGCGCCCTTTGAAAGAGGCGGGATCCTTCCCGGCAAAGGTCACCGCCTCCACGCCCTTCTGCACGCAGCGCCCCTCCAGCATGAAGCCGGAGCTGCCTGTGGGGAAATCGTAGATGGAGAGCGTCGCGTTGGCCCGTTCGCGGTACCGCGGCTCGATGTACCTGTCCCACAGGTCCCGCGGCTCGGCCGCATGCCCATCGCAATCGAAGATTGTGAACCCGTGCTTTGCCATGCCCCACCTCCTCTAGCGGATGCCGCATCCTAGCACGAGCGCCGCCCGGCGGTACCCGCGTCATCTACGGGCATGTATTTCTACGATGCGGCTCGTATAATCAGCCCAGCGCAAGGGCGGAGCTATGGCCCTGTGCTTGAGGAGCAGGCCATGCCGGTTGATTACAAGATCGTCTCTGCAGATGACCACCTGGATATCTGGGCCATCCCGCCCAAGATGTTTGAGGAGCGCTTGTCCTCCAAGTGGAAGGCTCGCGCCCCCAAGGTGGTCAAGACGCCCCAAGGCGACTTGTGGCAGGCCGATGGCGAGACGATGGGACAGAGCGGCTTTATCCCCAACCCGCCGCACCCCAACGCCGTCCAGCGCGCAGGGCTCCCTGAAGGCCCCATGCGGCCCTCGACGCCGCGCCTGCGACTGCAGGACATGGATGCGGACGGCATCTACGCCTCCGTCATTTACGGCCCCGTCACTGGTATAAGAATCAAGGACCCGGAGCTGACGGGCGCCTGCTGGATCGCCTATAACGACTTTGCGGCCGAGTTCAATGCCGCCAGCCCGGACCGCCTCTGTCTCCTGGCCTACCTGCCCATGCAGACGCCCGAGGCCGCCGCGGCAGAGGTGCGCCGCGTGGCGAAGCTGGGCCATAAGGGCGTCGTCGCTAGCTTCTTCCACACCCAGCGCTCCATCATTGACCCGGCGTGGGAGCCGCTGTGGCAGGCCGCGGAGGAGACGGGCATCGCCCTCAACGTCCACTTAGGCGGCGGCTGCCATTCCATCAAGGCGACGCCCGGTGAGTGGACGGTGGCGGCCTTTGCGGCGGTCTCGCCTATGCAGCTGGACGAAGTCCTGGTCTCCATCGTCTTTTCCGGCGTGCTGGAGCGCCATCCCAAGCTCAAGTTCATTCTTGGCGAATCCGGCCTGGGCTGGATCCCCTATGTCCTCAACCGCCTGGACATGGAGTTTGTGAAGTACGCCACCATTGTGAGGAACTGGGCGCTCAAGACGCCGCCGCGGCAGATCTTCAAGCGCCAGATCTACGCCACCTTCCAAGAGGACGAGGTGGGCATCAAGCTCCTGAGCGATATCGGCGCGGACAACGTGATGTGGGCCTCCGATTACCCGCACGTGGACAGCACCTTCCCCCACTCGCGCAAGGCGGTGGACGAGATGCTGCATAAGCTGGACCCCGTGACGGTGCGCAAGCTCACCCGGGAGACGGCCGCAAAGGTCTACGGCCTGGGGCAGAAGTAGACCCTTCTCCGCAGCTTTCGTCGTGCGGGCCCGTGCTACAATGCCGCCCAAGCAGGGAGGTCTCTATGGGCCAACTGGTCATCCTGGACCCCACGGGCGTCATGCCCGAAGTGAAGGGCATCAAGCTCAACAAGCTCGAGAGCCTCCACGGGAAAAAGGTCGGCTTCCGCGTTGACTGGAAGAACTTCGATATCTGGTGCGAGGAAGTAGACAAGCACATCCGGAGCGATTTTGAAGTGCGCGATGTGAGGCATTACCACCCCACCAGCCGCACCACCGCCACTAACCTGGAGGATACGCGGAAGCTCAAGGAGTTCGCCTCGGAGGTGGATGCCGTCATCGTCGGCCTGGCTGCCTGAGGCTCCTGCACCGCGTGGAGTGTCCACGACACGATTACCGTCGCCGATCAAGGCAAGCCCACCGTCCTCATCGTCACCAGCGAATTCGTGAAGCTGGCGCAGAGCCTCCTGCGCGCCCGCAACCGGCCCAACATCCCCATGGTGGTCCTGCCGCACCCCTTTGAGCCGCTGCCGAAAGAGGAGATTTTGAAACTCGCCAGGGAGAAGTTCAACGAAGTGGCCGGGGCGCTGACCGAAAAGAAAGCGTAGCGACGAGCTACCGAACGCACCATGCCGGACGCCAACATCACCGCCAAGACGCACACGCTGCAGAACGACGACATTGACGCCTTCTATGACTACGCCTCCGACCAGGGCTGGATAGACGGCCTGCCCGTCATCCCGCCGACGCGCGAGCGGGTGGAGCGCATGATCGCCGCATCCAAGCGCGGCGCTCAGGACGTCGTCGCGCCCATCCCGCCAAACAACGCCCCTGCCACCATCGAGAAGATCGCCATCAACGCCGTCATGGCAGGGGCCAGGCCGGAGTACATGCCCACCATCGTCACGGCTATCGAGGCCTGCTCCGACCCCAAGTTCAACCTCTACGCAGTGAACACCACCACCAGCAGCGTCGCGCCGATGCTTATCCTGAACGGCCCCGTGCGCAACCAGTTGGCCGTCAACTGCGGCTATTCGCTCTTCGGCGGGGGGAACTTCCGCGCCAACGCCACCATCGGGCGGGCGGTGCGCCTGGTGATGCGCAATATCGGCGGCTCCATCGAAGGGATCGTCAGCAAGTCCACCATGGGCCAGCCGGGGCGTATCACCGCCTGCATCGGCGAATGGGAGGAGAAGAGCCCCTGGCCGCCCTTCCATGTGCAGCGCGGCTTCAAGCTGGAGCAAAGCTGCGTCACCGTTTACGGCTCCCAAGGGCCGACGAACATCCAAGACGTGAACTGCAAATCGGCCAAGGACCTGCTGAAAGTCCTGGGCCACTCCCTCTGCATCCCGGCCAGTAACAAGGTCCTGGGCTATCCGGGCTCAGGGGAGATCATCCTGGTCCTCTGCCCGGACTTCGCCTGGATCGTTTCCCGGGACGGCTGGTCCGTCCAGGATGCCAAGGAGTACCTGCTGGAAGTGACGTCGCACATCCCGCTGAGCTATTTCCCGCCGGTCCTCTTTCCATGGATGGAGGAGCGCAAGCGCATGGTCAATGGCGAGGTGCCGCTGGCGGCGCGTCCTGACCAGTTCATCATCCTGGTGGGCGGCGGCCTGGGCGGCCTGCACGCCATGGCCTGCTTCCCCTTTGCGGAGGGCAACGCCGTCACCCGGGCGATACCGGGCTAAGTATGGCCGGCTACTCCAAGCGCCCGCTTGTGGATAAGCTCGGCATCAAGCCGGGGCACAGCTTGTGCATCCTCAATGCGCCGGAGGGCTACGAAAGGACGCTTGGCCCTCTGCCGCCGGGGGTGAAACGTTCCGCCAAGCTGGCCCCCAACATGGACTTCATCCATTTCTTTACCAAGTCCAAGGCTGACTTGGAGAAGGCCCTGCCGGGGATGCGCGCCTCCTTGGTGGCCAACGGCATGATCTGGGTCTCCTGGCCAAAGGGCGCATCTAAGGTGCCGACGGACCTCAATGAGAACATCGTCCGGGAGTTGGCGCTCAAGATTAGGCTGGTTGACGTAAAGGTGGCCGCCGTGGACGACGTTTGGTCGGGCCTAAAGCTGGTGAACCGGCTCAAGGATAGGTAGAGGGCGTCAGCCTATCGCTTGGGCGGCGCTACCACTTCAGCCACTGCATCGCCGCTTTGAACTCGGGCGTCCCCGCCGTGCCGAGCCACTCGTAGGCCGCCATCTCCGTGGTGGTGATGATGGCCCCGGCGTGGCGCATCTTCTCGATGGCGGCGGCATAGTCCTCCCGCCGCCGGGAGGTGACGGCGTCCTGCACCACGTGGACCTTATAGCCCAGGTTCAGCGCCTCCAGCGTGGTCTGCTGGACGCAGACGTGCCCCTCCATCCCGGTGATGACGAGGGTATCGCGCCCGGTATCGTAGACGCGCTTCACAAAGCCATCGGCGGCGCAGCAGCTAAAGGCCATCTTGGGCAGCGGCGCGTAGGCTCCCACGTCCTGCAGGGACTTCTTGATCTCGGGGACCGTAGGGCCCAGCTTCTCCGGGTTCTGCTCCGTGACGATGGTGGGCAGCCCGGCGGCCTTGGCGACGTGGATGAGGGTGGTGGTGTTCTTCACCAGCGCCGCGCGGTCGGCCATGGCCTTGGCGAAGGGTTCCTGGATGTCCACGACGACGAGGATGGACGATTGCGCCGATGAGAGGTGCGGGTGCGGCATGGCGTTACCTTTTTCTGTGATTTTTCATCTGTTCCGCCATCAGCTCCGCGATGTGCAGAACGCGCGTCTTCTTCCCTGCCGCCTCCAGCCCGCCGCGCAGCTGCATGATGCAGCCGGGGTTGTCCGTCACCACCGTCTCCGCGCCCGTCTCGCCGATGTGGTCCAGCTTATGCTTCAAGATGCGCTTTGAGATATCGGGATAGTCTATAGAGAAGGTCCCGCCGAAGCCGCAGCACTGGCTGGACTCTTCCATCTCCTTGAGCTCCGCGCCCACGACGCCCTGGATGATGCGCCGCTGCTCTTTGCCCAGCTTGAGGCAGTTGGTGGACTGGCACGAGTCATGGTAGGTCACCGTGCCGCTTTCACCCTTGGCCAGCGCGCCGGGGCTCACCTTTGCCACGCCGTCCACGAACGAGGTGAAGTCCTTGATGCGCCCGGCCAGCCGCTTGGCGCGCTCCGCCCACTCGGGCTCATCGCGCAGGAGGTGCGGGTAGTCCTGCGTCATGGCCACCACGCAGCTTGCCGAGGTGCAGACGATGTGCTGTGCCGTCTCTTGCTCCAGCATCGCGATGGTCTCTTTGGCCAGGCGCTTGGCCGTTGCGCGATCGCCGGAGTTCATATGCGCCAGGCCGCAGCACTGGGCCTTGCGCGGGATCGAGACCTCGGCCCCTAGGCCGTTGAGGGCTTCGACGGCGGAATCGCCCATCGCGGGGAAGAGGTTGTCCGTGATGCAGCCGGGGAAATAGAGGACGCTCTGCCCCGCCGCCTGGGATCGCACGAGAGACGTCGCCTTGGACTTCGCGCCCAAGCCGCGCCTCTCCAGGAAGGTCTTATCGGGCAGCTTGGGCAGGTAGCGCCAGCCGGTGACGCCGGGGATGCTGACCAGCCCTTCGCCTTTGGAGAAGGCCCTTTGCGCCACCTTCGCTAGGCCGAGCCACTTGCCTTCCCTTTGGTAAGTGAGGAAGTTGAGGGCGTTGCCCTTCAGCATGCCGATGCTTTCGCCATCGAACATCTCCTGGCGCAGATCCAGAATCATGCGCGGCAGCTCGATGTTGGCCGGGCAGGCCGTCTGGCAGGCGTTGCAGCCTAGGCAGAGGGTCTGCGGCCCTTGGGCATTTTCGTAGCCGTGGTGGAAGGCCGTGAGGATAAGGCCGATGGGCCCGGGATACTTATAGCCGAAGGCGTGCCCGCCGACGGCCTGGAAGGGCGGGCAGGCGTTGAGGCATGCGCCGCAGCGGATGCAGTCCAGGGCGTCACGGTACTCGGGGCGGTTGCGCATGGTGGTGCGGCCGTTGTCCAGGAGGACGATGTGGACTTCCTTGGGGCCGTGGACGCCTGTGGTGAGCGAAAGCTCGATATCCGCCGTGCGGCTGGGGCCGGTGATGTAGGAGATGTAGGTGGTGAGCCGCTGGCCGGTGCCGCTCTTGGAGAGGACCTTCAGTGCCGCCAGGGCATCTTCCATGGTGGCGACGATCTTTTCTATGCCCAGGATGGCGACGTGGACCGGCGGCAGGGTGGAGACCAGGCGCCCGTTGCCTTCGTTGCTGACGATGACCAGGCTCCCCGTCTCCGCGATGGCGACGTTCGCGCCGGTGATGCCCATATCGGCCTCTATGAAGGACTGCCGCAGCATCTTGCGCGCCACGGCCACCATCTTGGGGATGTCCGGCGGTATCTTTTTGCCGGTGACCTTGCTGAAGAGCTCCGCCACCTCTTCCCGGGTCTTGTGCATGGCCGGTGTGATGAGGTGGGAAGGCTTCTCCCCCGCCAGCTGGACGATCCATTCGCCCAGGTCCGTCTCCACCACCTTCACGTGACGCTCTTCCAGGTACTCGTTCAGGGATATCTCTTCCGTCGCCAGGGACTTGCTCTTGACGGCCAGCTTCACGTTTTGCCGCTTCACCAGGTCGCCGACGATGCGTTGAGCGTCCTCGATGCTCTGCGCCAGGTAAACGGTGGCGCCCGCCTTGGCGGCGTTCTCCGTGAACTGCGCCAGCAGTTCCGGCAGGTGCTCGATGGCGGCGCGCTTGCGCCGCTGGAGGTCGTCGCGCAGGGCGGCGAAGTCGTCCTGCGCGAAGGCGGCGGCGCGGGACTTGCGCCGCATGGGCATCGCCCTATTCAGGGCGAGCTCCAGGGTGGGCGAGGCGAGGGCCTTGGCGAGCCGCCGCTTGAACTGTGCCTGCGCGTTGGACATAGGAAGAGATTATAGTGATTCCCGTAGGCGTTGGTCTAAGGCCGGCCTGGGAACCCTGTGTAGAGTCAAACTAGGAAAGTGGGTCTAACTGATTCTGTCCACCCGCAAGAAGACCTGGTTGCCGCCATCCCACGTCGTGATGAGCAAATCGCTCTTAAGCGCCGTGTGTGGCCTATTGCCGCCGGAAGCGACGATGGTGCGCTGGCTCGCCACCTGGCCGTCAGGCGCGACGATAATCTGCACGATGCCTCCGGAATCGTCTCCCCCCGTTGGCGGTGTATGCACGCCTCGCGGGTTCACGTTCTCCCTCACCCGCAGGTTCACCACCATGTAGCCACTCTCCAAGAGTACGCCGCTGGCCATGCCATAGTTCGTCCTGTCCTGGGAGATGAGCGTTGAATTGCCTGTGAGACGCCAGGATGAATCGTAGGAAAGGAGGCGGATGCGGCTCGTCGCCATAGGGGTGAGGCTCTCGGTGGCAAGGACGTGAAATCCTACCTGTATTGGGATGGCGCTCGACCCATTGCCGTGCATCGCGCTGCCGCCGCCAATCTGCACCGTCCCTCTGGGCGTTCCTTGTGTATCGAAGCGGTAGACGAGGTGGCCCACCCCTGGGAGGAAGACTGCGACTGCGACGCCATCCGGCTCTGCGACGAGGAAGTGGTCGTTCGTGGGCTGTTGTGAGCCGCGCACCACAGTAAAGAGCGCGACGCGATTGAAGTCACGGTCCAACTTCAGGAGATAGGCGTCCCGGGCGTTGTTGGCAGAGAAGGATATCCAGTGGAAGCCGTTGGCGTAGACGTGCCAGTGGTCGGCTATCGCTCCGCCGCCCGCATCGCTTGTGCTGGCGACCAGCCTCCAGGAGACTGGCGATGTTGGGCTGCTGAGATTCAGACGGCCCATCTGGATAGTGCCACTCTTCTCTGAGGAGAGGGCCAGGTTTGCCGACCCATCGTCGACAGCATGGAGCCACAGGGGCGCGCCCGTGATAACGGTGTTGCCAGTGACTTGCGTAAGTATTGGGGCTGGTCTGGGCGTTGGTGTAGGGGCAGGTGCACGAGTGGGGGTAGGTACAGGGGTCGGCGTGGCCGTGGATGGTGCAAGGGTTCGCGGTGGTGTTGGCGCGCCTGGGTTACTTTCACAAGCGATGCCATTGCGGTCCTGGTCGAGGCGGTATGGGTCTTTTTCGGGCCCGCCCGCTGCGATAAAGAAGCTTTGTGCCTCCGCCCATGTCTTGAAATCTGAGCAGTTGCGATCCGGCTCTTTGGTGTCTATACGAGGTAAAGCCGTTGGTAATCGGTTTGGCCCAGCTACAGGTATCGGCGAAGGAGCGGCTGTTGGCGTAGGCGCTGCCGTCGGCACCGGCGCTGGCGTTGAAGTTGGGTTAAGCCTGGGGGTGGGAAAAGGGGTCGCAGTTGCTGGGAGCGGTACGCGCACCGCATCTTTGCTCACCTTCCCGGGTTTCACGGGCAATTGATAGACAAAATCAATCATCGCCTCCACTGGCGGCGAGAGTGGCGAGCGGTCGTTGTGGCTGAGCGCGGCCAGAAGGCGACGCTGTCCGGGGGAGAGGTCCGTTACCTTCAGAGAGGTCTTAGCCGTTCGCGCTACCGCCGTGCCGTCAATGAGGAGGCTGAGGTGCCCTGAGCCTGCCTTGTTTACGCCGCCGATCGCCTTCGCGTCCAGTTTGAAGTTCGAGACCTTCACCTTTATCTCGACTTCCGCGCCGCTTAACGTCTGCCCGCTTTTCGGCGCAGCGATGCTGATGGAGGGCTGCTTTGCCTGGGCAAACGCAAGGTTCAAAGGTGTGTTGATTGCCGATGCCACGAGGAGTATCAGCAAAATAACAAGAGGCCGGCGCATTGAATCGTCTCCACTCCCTATAACCCAGGACAGTAACCTCCCCCAGGTGGAAACGCCACGCTACACGTTATGGGAAAGTTCGTCAAGAGGAATGGTTGCGTTGCTGCTCCCATGTGGCTGTGTAATACAAACCGTATTTGACTGCAAAGGTCTACTTGCAAACGGTTTCAAATTGTGCGATAACTGGGCCACCTGCGCGGCATGCGCCTAGAGGGAGTCTTAGGAGTGTCTTACGACCTTGTTGTCAAGAACGGCACCGTTGTGGACGGGACTGGGCTTCCTCGTTACAAAGCGGATGTGGGCGTCAAGGGCGGCAAGATCGTCGCCAAGGGCAATTTGAAGGCCAACGGCGCCACGGTGATAGACGCCGCAGGCAAGATGGTGGCCCCCGGGTTCGTGGATATCCACACCCACTATGACGGGCAGATCCTCTGGGACCCTCTGCTGACCTGCTCACCCTGGCACGGCGTCACCACCGTGGTCATGGGCAACTGCGGCTTCACTCTCGCGCCGTGCAAGCCCCAGGACCGCGATTACATCACGGAGATGTTCGCCAAAGTCGAGGGTATAGATATGAAGGCCCTCAAGCTGGGGCTGGACTGGAAGTGGCAGTCCTACCCGGAGTACCTCAAGCGCATCCAGCAGGAGCGCATCGCCATCAACGTCGCCACCATGATCGGCCACTCGGCCCTGCGGCGCTACGTCATCGGCCCGGAGGCCAGCGATCGCCCCTCCAAGCCGGACGAGGTCAAAAAGATGAAGGCCCTGGTGCAGGAGGCCCTGAACGCCGGCGCCTTCGGCTTCACCACGTCCCTTTCACCCACGCACTACGGCTTCGATGGCAAGCCTGTGCCCAGCCGCCTCTCTACCCATGACGAAGTCTTGGAGCTGGTTGAGCCCATGGCCGATCACCATGTGGGCAGCGTGGAAATCATCACGGAGACGGCCGTGATGGGCGCCGACCGCTTCAGCGACGCCGATAAGCAGCTCATGACGGAGATCGCCCTGCGCACGGGCCGTCCGGTCAACTGGAACGAGCTCTCCCACAACTGGGACCACCCCATGAAGTGGAAGCTCCAGATGGCCTATATGGAAGAGGCCTCCCGCCAAGGGGCGCAGGTCTTCGCCGTGGCGCGCTGCCAGCGGCTGGACAGCGTCTTCAACCTGCGCAGCAGCAACATCGCCTTCGAGCGGTGGGCCACCTGGAAAGAGACCTTCAACCTGCCGCCGGCCCAGATCGCGGCCAGGCTCAAGGACCCCAAGGCGCGCGCGGCGCTGAAAGCGGAGGCGAGCGAGCCGATCAAGCTCGGCGGGCGCATGCGCACCATGGGCGAGCTGGAGCTGGTGCGGAGCACCACGGGCAAGCACAAGCAGTACCAGGGCCTGACCCTTGGCGAAGTCTCGAAGCGGCTCGGCAAGGACGTTTTGGACGCCATGTTCGATATCGCCCTGGAGGAGAACCTGGAGACGGAGTTCGCCGTCACGGGCCTGCGCAACGGCGATATGGAGGCGGTGGCCGAGATCCTGCGCAGTCCCTACTCTATCGCGGGCATCTCAGACGCCGGGGCCCACACCAACCGCCTCAGCGGCTCCAACTACTCCACCTTCCTCCTGAGCCACTGGGTGCGCAAGCATCACCTCATCACTCTGGAGGAGGCGGTCCGCCGCCTCAGCTTTGTCCCCGCCTCCATCTACGGCATGTGGGACCGGGGCCTCATCCGCGAGGGCCTGAACGCCGATATCGTCATCTTTGACGCGGAGAAGGTCGCGCCTCTGCCCACCGAGCGCTTCAACGACTTCCCAGGCGGAGAGACGCGCCTGGGCAACCGCGCCGAAGGCGTGGACTACCTGATCGTGAACGGCCAGGTGGCCTTCAAGAACGGCGACCACACGGGCGCCTTCCCCGGCAAGGTGGCCAAGAGCACCGATTACAAGTTCACCGCGTAACGCGGGTCGAGCCTCGCGCTAGAAAATAAAGGAGTATTGATGTACAAGTCCACGACGGGTCACCCTTACAAGATCATCTCGGGCGATTCCCACACCATCGAGCCGCCCGACCTCTGGAGCAAGTGGCTGGAGAAGAAGTACCAGGACCG
>VGPF01000005.1 GCA_016875535.1 Chloroflexota bacterium | reverse complement strand
AAGTGGAATCATGCTGCGGTGTTGTGGGTTGCCGCGGGCGCCGGCAACGACCTCGCATAGCGCTCGTCCGGGGTCATCCCGCCGAGACTCGAATGGGGCCGCCGGCTATTGTAGAACACGAAGTACCGGCAGAGCGCGGCCCTGGCTTCCGACACCGATCCGTAGGCTCTCAGGTACACCTCCTCGTATTTGACGCTCTTCCATAGCCGCTCGACGAAGATGTTGTCCTTCCAGCTCCCCCCGCCGTCCATGCTGATGGCGATGCCGTGGTCCTGCAGCAGGCCGGTGAAGGCCTCGCTGGTGAACTGGCTGCCTTGGTCCGTGTTGAAGATCTCTGGAGCGCCGTGGCGCTCCAGAGCCTCTTCGACCGCCTCCCGACAGAAGCTCACGTCCATCGTGATCGACACCCTCCAGGCCAGCACCCGGCGACTGTGCCAGTCCACCACCGCCGTCAGGTAGACGTAGCCCCTGGCCATCGGGATGTACGTGATGTCCATAGCCCACACCTGGTTCGGCCGGGTCACGGCCAGTCCTCTGAGGAGGTAGGGATGGACGGGATGGCTGGGGTGCCGCCGGCTGGTGGCGGGCCTCCGTTAGAGCGCCTCGATGCCCATGCGGCGCATCAGCGAGGCAACATGCCTGCGTCCAGGGCGCAGGCCCTCCCGCCGCAGCATGTCGCGCAGCATCCTGCTGCCCGCAAAGGGGTGTTCCAGGTGCAGTTCGTCCATGCGGCGCATGAGGCCGAGATCGGCAGCGCTCACCGGCCGGGGCCGGTAGTAGACGCAGGCGCGGCTGATGCCGAGGGATCTCGCCTGGCGGACGACGGGCAGGGCGTGGGTACGGTCAATCATCGCCGTGCGTCCAGCAGGCCGGCCTTGCTGAGCGCGGCTCCTAAAAAATCGTTCTCCAGCGCCAGCTCACCGATCTTGGCGTGCAGCGCCTTCAGGTCCACGGGCTTCTCCTTCGGCCCTGGCCCATCGCCGAACACCTCCGCCGCCCGCTCCAGCAGCTGCGCCTTCCACTGGGTGATCTGGTTCGGGTGCACGTCGAACTGGGTTGCCAGCTCCGCCAGGGTCTTCTCGCCGCGGACCGCCGCCAGCGCCACCCTCGCCTTGAACTCTGCCGAATGGTTCCGACGGGGACGTCTGCTCATCTCTCGCTCCTTGTTCCGATGGCCTCATCATGCCATCTTCAGGCAGCGATTCCACTTATCCCCGCTGTCTAGTTTTCCGGAACCACCTCTAGGTACCCCAGCACGCTTCTGCCAACTGCTGAGTGCTTCGATGTCCTCATCTTTGATAATGATCGTAGGAACGACGGCGGTTTTCTTAAGTCCATTTCTGCCACCGAGACGCTTTTGGGGTGTCAGGGTTGTTCCGTAATCGGGCATTTTCTTAGCGATCCATAAGCTGTTCTCGCATTCAACAGCGATGACGGCGTGAGATAGCAGTAGTTTCATTGGCGGCGCTTCTTCGGACGAAAACGGCAGTTCGGTGAGGCCGCCGAGCTCAGCTATGGCTTCTTTTACCTTCGATTGGTCTGATTTCTTGAAGACTAAGAGGTCAGGACGTTTTGCATTGCCAAGACCTGCGGCATCTAGTCGTTCGAAATACAATTCAAATTCGCGAACATCATCCGGAGCGACACCGCTCGGGCCGTATGGGACGGCAAAGAATCGGGAAGTGTTATTTACGGCTTCGATAAGGCGTTCCTCACTCCAATGGCCCTGCGACCAGCGCATAAGAAAGTCGCTGCCTCTCAGGCGACGTGGGTTCAACCAAAATTCGCACCAGGCCACCGGATGATGGCCGTGTAATTCGAACTCAATTTCCTCAGCTTGGACGCTGAGTAGCTTCTCGAACAGGCTTTTCTGGCTAACTTTCATGAGGGAAATGCTTTGTCCAATATGCAAAAGACAGAGGGTATATCTAAAAGCGTGCTTAGGCTACTGCAACATTACCCAAGGAGGCAAGGTGGCAATGTCAGAGAAAGAGGGTGCCCCTGCCGCGTCGGTCTCGGTTTTTCCCGGACGGTGTGGTACTAGTTGCCCCTTCGACAACTCAAGGACAGGTTCTGATGGCAGAGGCGAGATCGGCGGCCTCGAGGGCGCGAAAGATCGGCTAGACCTTGACGGTCATCAAAGTCGGCACCTTGTTTTCCTGAGGAACGGGCAGACCGTCAGCGATGAGGGCTTCGATGTAGGCCTCGATGGCTTCGCGGATGTTTCGCCGGGCGGCTGCTTTTGTCGGCCCTTGGGAGACACAGCCCTTCAAGGCGGGGGCGTAGGCGATGTAGCCGGACTCGCGGCCTTTTTCAATGATGACGGTGTATTTCATCGAGTCTCCAGCCTTCCTCAATTATAGCGGTACAGCCGCCCCAGGTGGGCTCTGGGGTGGAGAGACAGCCTGCCCGCCCTACGGCGAGGCGCGGTAGAAGGTGGAGACGCGGCGGATGGCCGCGAAAAGCGGAAGCGTCTCCGGCGGGATTGCCTTCGCCACTTCATCCCGCAGGAAGACCGGATCGCCGATGTCCGACTCGTAGAAGAGGAGGAAGCGCGGCGAGTTCTTGTCCATGGTGGAGCGGAAAGGCTCCCCGGTGATGATTTCGCCGAAGGAGCCGGTGTGGAAGAGCCCCAGGTTCACCACGCGCGGCATGCGCTCCTCTAAGTAGAGCCGCTTCAGCTCGCCCGTTTTCCCCGGGTCGGAGCTATCCAGCAGGATGCACATGAGGCTCTGGGTGCGCTTGCGGCGCTCCGTGCTGAAGACGGTGGAGAGGAGGGTGTAGATGGCGAAGTAGGCCTTGCGCGTCCCGGCGTGGATGCGCTTCTCTGCCCGGAGCTTCGCCACCGTCTTGGTGAACTCGCGGTAGGCGGCGTCGGGATCGGGCCAGAAGGTCTCGTACATCGCCAGGAACTGCCCTTCGCTGTGGGACGGCCTGGGGTTCGTGTTGTGGAACATCGTCGCGTTCACAAAGATGCCCGGCTGGCAGACGTCCGGGAAGTGGACGGCCTGGTACCAATTGTTGTACTCGGCGGCCTTGGCCGGGTCGCTCACGTCCGTATTCGTGTACATCAGCCCGGTGGGGCGTCGTCCGTCCATAGCGGGCCTCCTTTGTCTTCCCTTGGGGACGGGCGGATGAAGAGCGCTTCTCTTCGCCGCCCGCGCTCAATGGGGATACTTGGGCCACGATTATGCACCGGGGGCGCACGGCAGGAAAGGCAAGCCGCTGCGGGGCGAAAAGGACTCTAGCTCAGCTGCGGCAGCACATCGCGCGTCAGCGTCTTGATGGGCTCGAACTCGTCCACGTCCCAGAAGCTGACGATGAAGTAGTTGATGCCGACCTTTACATAGCCCCGCAGCTTCTCCGCCACTTCGTTGGGCGTGCCCACCAGGGTGCGCGCAGTGAAATGCTCGTCGCTGATGCCGGCGGGCTTCCAGCGCTTGATCTTGCGCTCCAGTTCGGCCTTGTTGGCGGCGAACATGATGGGCGTGAGGCGCGTCTTGAGGATGGCGTCATAGTTGGTGCCCAGGGCTTCGCAGTGGCGCTTGAGGTTCTCCAGGACTTTGGCGTTCGCCTCGGGAAGTCCGCCGCCGATGTTGTGGGCCTGGGCATACTGCGCCGTCAGGCGGAGGGTGACCTTCTCGCCGCTGCCGCCGATGAGGATGGGGATGTGCGGCTTCTGCACCGGCTTGGGGAAGCAGACGGCGTTCTCCACCCGGAAGTGCTGGCCGATGTAGGTGGCGCGGTCCTGGGTCCACATGGCCTTGAGGACGTTGATCGCCTCTTCCAGCCGTTTCATGCGCTCGCCGACGGCGGGGAAATAGAGGCCGTACCCCTTGTGCTCGTAGTCGCACCAGCCGGCGCCGATGCCGCAGATGAGCCGCCCGTTGCTGATGGTGTCTATGGTGGCCGTCATCTTGGCCAGCACCGAGGGCGGCCGGAAGCCCGCCGCGGTGACCATGGTGCCGAGCTTGACGCGCTTGGTGACGGCGGCCAGGGCGGCCAGCGTGGTCCAGCACTCCAGGATAGGGTCTCCCTCAGGGGCCACAGAGACGATCTGGTAGAGGTGGTCCATGAGCCAGACGGAGTCATACCCGGAATCTTCCGCCGTCTTGGCGATCCGCTGGGCCACGGCGTAGACGTTCTCATTGGGGTGGTTGGGATAGGTGAAGGAGGGGATCTGGATGCCGAACTTCACTGACATAAGAAACTCCTCAAGGGACCGGGCAGGCCCCGATTAGGTGTCGTAAGAGTGCTATGGCCCAGGTGTGATGTCAAGGGTGAGACGGGACGCCGGGGGAGAAAAATTGGTCGGAAATTGGGCCAAAAGGGACTCCACAAACGGCCGGTCGTTATGGTAACATTGAACTTAGTTCAAAATTGACGGAGTGAGAAGTATGCAGCAGCAGGTAAGCCAATTTCTCGAGTTCGTGACGGCCGAAAAGCGCTTTTCCAAGAACACGCGCGCCGCCTACCAGAACGACCTCTCCCAGTTCCGCGAGTTCATCGAACCCAAGATGAACGGCGGCGGCTGGCCCGGCGTCAATCGCGGACTGCTCTCCGAATATGTGCTCTCCATGCGCGACCGCGACTATGCGCCGACAACGGTGGCCAGGAAGATCGCCGCCATCAAGTCGTTCTTCGGATTCCTCTCCGATGAGGGCGTGGTGAAAGAGGACCCCACGGAAGACTTGGCCTCGCCGAAAGTGGGCAGGCCCCTGCCGAAGTACATCGGCTTCCCCGAGATCGAGCTGCTGATGGCGCAACCCACCAAGAAGGGGGCGACGCCTGAGGCCCTCCGCGACCGGGCGCTCCTGCAACTGGTCTACGCGACGGGCATGCGCGTGAGCGAGCTCGTCTCCCTGGATGTGACGTCGCTCAACATGGAGGGGGCGCTGGTGCGGTGCATGGGCAAGGGCGGCAAGGAGCGCATCATCCCGATGCACAGCCAGGCGGTGGACGCCGTGCGCGCCTACCTGGAGATGGGCCGTCCCACGCTGGTGCGCGGGAGCACGGAGCGGGCGCTCTTTGTGAACCAACGGGGCCAGCGGCTGACGCGCCAGGGCTTCTGGCTCATCCTGAAGCAGTACGCCAAGGACGCCGGGGTGAAGTCCAAGATCACGCCGCATATCCTGCGGCATAGCTTCGCGACGCATATGCTTCGCAACGGCGCGCCGCTCAGGAACGTCCAGGAGCTGCTGGGGCATGCCAACATCTCCACGACGCAGGTCTACACGCATCTGACGAGCGACCACCTGCGGGAGCAGTACGAGAAGGCGCACCCTCGGGCGGTCTAGCCGTGGGAGGCCCGTTGGCTGAAGCCAGCGGGAGAATCACCCTCTCCTCTCGGGCTACGCTCGAGTTCCTCTCCCCTCAATGGAGAGGCGTGTCACCCGGCGTGTGCGCGCCGGTTTAGGTCCTTTCTGGGAGGGCGGCGTGGCTAAGCGGAAGCAGCGCATCGCCATTGGGAGCGACGAGCGGTCGGCGCTGACGGATGCCGTCATCGAGGAGCTGCGGAGGCGGGGGCATGACCTTTCGCTCCATGGGGCGCTGATGGATGACGACCCGAACTGGCCCGTCGTCGCCAAGGCGGTGGCGGAGCGGGTGGCCTCAAAGAAGGCGGAGCAGGGCATCCTATTCTGCTGGACGGGCACCGGGGTGAGCATGGCAGCGAACAAGGTCCCCGGCGCGCGGGCGGCGCTCTGCGCAGACGCGGAGACGGCCCGCGGGGCACGGAAGTGGAACGACGCCAATATCCTGTGCATGAGCCTTCGGCGCACCTCGCCGGCGGTGGCGAAGGAGATGCTGGAGGCCTGGTTCGCGACGGGGCCTGAGGCGAGCGAGGCGGCGAACATCGCGCGGGTGAAGCGGATGGACTCGGCGAAGGGCGGCGCGTAAAGAACTAGGGAAAGCCCCCTCAAAACATCTTGTGCCTGCCCCTGGCCTGTGCTATACACTAGCGAACCTCTTCCGGCGGGGGATCTCGGAACGGCTTCTCCGCCGCATGGAAAACGAGCGCGAGCCTGGAGCGGAGGTGCGGCATGCCAGTAGTCACGATCAACGGCAGGACGGGCACGCTCATGCGAGCCGTGGGCCTGGACGTGGCGCGGCTCCTCAGCGCCGACTATGTGGACTACCAGATCATCGCGGAGGCGGCGCGGCGCACGGGGACGTCCGTGGAGGCGGTGGTGCTGAAGGACGAGCGGGCGGCGCGAGGGCGTGAGCGTCTTGCGCGGTTCTTCAACAACTTCCTGGAGAAGTCAGCGGCGGCAGGCTCGGCAGGGGACCCATTCCTGGGGCCGAGCGGCGTTGAGGTGCTGATGAACAAGAGCCTGACGGAGGCGGCCCAGACGCCCCAGACGCCAGCTGAGCAGCTGAACGATTCCCGGTTCATCCAGGTGCTGACATCCGTGATCCAGGACGAGGCGAAGACGGGGAATGCGGTCATCATCGGCAGGGGCGGGAATATCATCCTGAAGGATCTGCCGAACGCGGTCCATGTGCAACTAGTGGCCGGGGAGGAGAGCCGGATCGCGATGATCATGGCCCGGGATAAGCTCAGCCGGGAGGCGGCGGTCAAGTTCCTGAAGGAGTCCGATGCCGGGCGGGAGAACTATTACAAGAAGTTCTTCAGGGCCCGCCCGGAGGACCCGGCCTACTATCACATGTACCTGAACACGGATAAGCTGGGCGAGGAGCACTGCGCCCGGATCATCGCGGAGGCGGCGAAGGAGATGGAGCGGCCGGTGGCTCGGGTGAGCTAGGGCGCCCCCGGTGAAGGCCGCTTTCCTTGCGGCCTCTTTCGGGCGGCCCTATAATAGCTTCACCCCTGTTCCCAGATAGGAAGACCATGTCTAAGCATTCCTCCAGGCGCATCGCCGCACGCCAGGCCGAGCTTGCCCGCCGGAAGAGGCGCCATGGCCACGCGCCGCAGGAGGCCCCCGAGCCTGAACTTGGCGAGGCGCAGGGCGAGCCGGTTGCGGCATCGGCGCAAGCCTCCGAGGAGGCGGCGACGGCGCAGCCGGGCGCGCTGCCGGAGTTCAGAGCCCGCGGCAGAGGGCAGGCGGCCGGGCGGCCGTTCTCCTCCAAGCCGGTGGCGGCGAACGTCTATTTCATGCAAGACGTTAGACTCATCGGCGCGCTTTCCGTCTTGATGCTGGCCGTCCTCATCGTCCTGGCCTTCGTCATCAAGTAACCGTCAGCTAGTCCGTTCGTACTCACGCGGTCCATCAGCCCATCGCTGTCTGATAGCACGTTTGCCTGCTTTCTCTGCTTCAATTCTTGTAGAATCGCTTTCATGGAACCGGAAAAGTCAGTGCGCCTCCTTGCGGCCACGCCCACGAAGCCCGGCGTTTACTTGATGAAGGACGCCAAGGCGCAGGTGCTCTATGTGGGCAAGGCGGCGAACCTGCGGAACCGCCTGCGCTCCTATTTCGGCAACCCGGGCGAGTTCTCGCTGAAGATCGCCGAGCTGATGCCCCGGGTAGAGGACTTTGAGTACATCGTGACGGACTCGGAGGCGGAGGCGCTGCTGCTCGAGAACACGCTGATCAAGAAGCACAAGCCGCGCTTCAATATCCGCCTGAAGGACGATAAGACCTATCCCTATATCAAGGTGACGCTGGCGGAGGATTTTCCCAGGCTTGAAGTGACGCGGCGGGTGGCGAGCGACGGCAATCGCTACTTCGGCCCCTTCGCAAGCGCGAGCTCCATGCGAAAGACGATGGCGATGCTGAAGCGGCTCTTTCCCTACCGCACCTGCACGAAGGCGATCACGGGGAAGGATGCCCGGCCATGCCTGGAGTATTACATCCACCGGTGCGTCGCGCCGTGCGTGGGGCTGGTGAACAAGGAGCAGTACGCCCAGGTCATCAATCAGACGATGCTGTTCCTTGACGGGAGGCACGAATCGGTGCTGGAGCAGCTGAAGGGGGAGATGGAGCAGGCGGCGGAGAGCCTAAAGTTCGAGCGTGCCGCGGCGCTACGAGACCAGATCAAGGCTGTGGAGCGCGTCTCCGAAGAGCAGAAGGCCGTTTCCCTGGAGCGGCAGGACAAGGATATCCTGGCCGTGGCGGCGGGCGACGACGAGGCATGGGTGGAGGTCTTTTTCATCCGCCAGGGGAAGCTGAGCGGCCGCGACAGCTTCATTATGGAGGGGACGAAGAGCGAATCGCCGGGGGAGGTCCTGGCGGCCTTCGTGACGCAGTTCTACCCCTCGGCCTCCTTCGTGCCGCCGGAAGTGCTGCTGCAGCATACGCCGCCCGAGGTCCGCGAGTTGGAGGCGCTCATCAGCCGGAGGCGGGGAAAGCCTGCGCGCATCAAGGTGCCGGAGCGCGGCGCTTCGCGAAGGCTGATGGAACTGGTGGCGCGCAATGCGAAGGAGGGGCTGGAGCAGCGCCGGGTGAAGTGGATGGCGGACCGGGAGAAGGTGGGGGCGGCGCTGGAGGAGCTGCAGGAGGCGCTGAGCCTGCCTGGAATCCCCCGGCGGATCGAGACGTACGATATCTCGAATATCCAGGGAACTTCGGCAGTGGGCAGCATGGTGGTCTTTGAGGAGGGGCAGGCGAAGTCATCGCTGTACCGCCGGTTTAAGATACGGACGGTGGAAGGCTCGAACGACTACGCCATGATGAAGGAGATGTTGAGACGCCGCTTTGGGAGAGGCGAGAAGGCTAAAGAGCAGGATAGCGGCAGGGGATGGGGCGCGGCCCCGGACTTGGTTATCATTGACGGGGGCAAGGGGCACCTGAACGCGGCGCTGGAGGTGATGCTGGAGATCGGGAAGGCGAACATCCCTCTGGCGAGCATCGCAAAGCGGGAGGAGGAGATCTTCATCCCGGACAGCGCCGAGCCGATCGTTCTGCCGCGCAACTCGCAATCGCTCTATCTGGTGCAGCGGATGCGGGATGAGGCGCACCGGTTCGCGATCACGTATCATCGCACCCTGCGTTCGAAGCGGAGCGCGCGCTCCGTGATGGACGAGATACCGGGGATCGGCCCCAGGAAGAAGAAGGCGCTGATGTTGCGATTCGGTTCGGTGCAAGGGATACGCGAGGCGCCGGTGGACGAGGTGGCGGCGGTGATGGGGATGACGCGCTCCCTGGCAGAACGGGTGAAGGCGGCCATCGGATGAGCTACTACATCGCGGACAGCGTTTGCATCAGCTGCGGGGCGTGCGAGTTCCCCTGCGATACGCTGGCCATCAAGCGCCGGGAGGATACCTACCGGGGAACGTTTGTGATTGACCCCATGCTCTGCTTCGATTGCGGGGTCTGCGTGAAGAACTGCCCGGTGGACTGCATCCACCAGGACCCGGATTCGATCATCTGCCACGGGCGGGGCTGCCCGCTGAACGCCAAGTCTGCCATGAAGGACTGGGAGTGCAGTGAGCTGAAGGAGCGCTGCGCCGCCTGCGGCAACGTATTGTGGCGCAAACCAGGGGAAGAGCAGTGGTTCTGCTTCAGCTGCGATTCCGGCAAGGGGCTGTGCCCCAAGGTGAAGGCGGCGCAGCGGCCCGGCTACACGGTGCCAGTGGTCAACACAAAGCTGGAGCCGAAGGCCCGGGCGAGATAGCTACGGCAGGCCGACGCCTGGGACATCAACCTGAACGGCATAGATGCCGCCGATTATGTACTAAATGACAAGGGAGGCAGAAGGTGAAAAACCGTCTGGGACGGTTAGATCCCCGAGAGCTTGGCCGGGTTGGTCTTCACCATGACCTCCACCTCTTCATCCTTGAGACCCAAGGTGAGGAGGTTGGCGATGAAAGTCTTCATGCCGTAGGCCGGAGGCGGGTTTGAGATCTGGCCGAAATCGCTGCTGAGGATGCAGTGCTCCGGGCCGATGGCCCTGATATTTTCGATGAGGGCCTCCCAGGTGATGACCTGGGTGCGCCCGGTGAGGCCGATGAGGGCGTGCTCCAGATAGGCGCCCATGCGGACGTACTCCTTCATCATCTCCATCGTCGGCGTGCCGCCGAGGTTCGCGGTGATGGGATGGGTGATGATGATGCGCTTGATGCCGATGGTGTGGGCCTTCTTCACCACGGCCATCGTCTCTTCATTGCTGATGTGGCCCGTGGCGAGAACCAGGTCGTGCTTCTTCACCTGCTCGAGGACGTCCAGTACCGGTTGGTTCAGGTTGCCGCTCTTATCCAGGCAGGAGATGCCGAGGTCGGGGCGCTTGAAGAACCTGTCCATATCGCCGACGGAGGAGAAGGTGGGAAGCCAGACGATGCGGCCGCCGATGCCGCCGAGGGTGCTGACGGCCTCCGCGTTGAGGCCGCCCACATCGTGGTCAAGGCAGATGGCGCCGATGGGCTCGATGTTGGGGTAGAGGCGCTTCCCCACCTGGGCGAGCGCGCCGGTTGGATAGTCCTTGCTCTTGAGGGCGATGCCGCGGAGCTTGAGGTCGGAGGCCGTCTCCAGCAGGGTGAAGAGATCTACGCTGCGCTCGAGCTTGCTATCGGGCCCGAAGTGGGCGTGCATGTCAATGCAGCCCGCGGTGAGGTTCTCGACGGTTTTAGCTTTGACTTTCGACCAGGTGGGCCGTGGCAGTGTCATCGCGAGCCTCCTAGAGCATCATCAACTGGGCGACTTTCTCCCGGTGGTACTGGGCGTCGCCGAAGAGCTGTTCCATCACCTTGGCGCGGCGGTACCAGAGCTGCATATCGCGCTCCTTGTAGACGCCGATGCCTCCCATGATCTGGTGGCCCTTAGCGGTGACGCGGAGCGCGGCATCGCTTGAGACGGCCTTTGCCTGGGAGGCCTCTATCACATGGGAGAGGCCTTGGTCCACGCGCGATGCGGCATCGTAGACGGCGAGAGTTGCGGCATCGGCAGCGGTGAGCATATCGGCGGCGTAGTGCTGGACGGCCTGGAAGCTGCCGATGGGCTTGCCGAACTGGACGCGATGCTTGGCATAGTCAACAGCGTGCTCCAGGGCGGCGCGGGCGCACCCGGCCAGCTCTGCGCTCGCGGCGATGGTGGAGAGGGTGATGACCTTCTGCAGGGCAGGCCAGGCTTTGTGCAGCGTGCCGAGGATGTTCTGCCGAGAGACCATCACCTGGTTAAAGACGATCTCGCACTGCTTGTCGTCGGCCATACTCTTCAGAGGTGTCTTGGTGATACCTTTGGCATTGGCCTCCACCAGGAAGACGGTGATGCCGTCGGCGTGGTCCTCGGTATCGCGGGTGCGGGCGACGACGATGTAGTGATCGGCCGATGCGCCGTACTGGATGAAGAGCTTGGCGCCGTTGATGGCGTACTCGGGACCGCGCATGATGGCGCGGACGTTGACGCCCCAGGGGTCGTAGGAGGCGCTGGCCTCTGTGAGGCAGAAGGCGTAGCGCGACGAGCCGTCGAAGAGTTTTGAGAGGTGGGCCTTCTTCTGCGATTCGCTTCCCAGATGGAGGATGGCGAGGGCGCTTTGGAGGGCGGCGTTCTGATAGGGCGTAGGGAAGGGATGGCGGCCGAATTCCTCTAGGAGAATGGCGAGTTCAGTGAAGCCTTTGCCTTGGCCGCCGTAGGCAGCGGGGAAGGCGAGACCGAGCCATCCCATCTGGGCCATGGCGCGCCAGTGGTCCTGCGAATAGCCCAGGTCGCCGGCCTCAAGCTGCCGCACCACGGTGCGGTCGCAGTGGGCCGCCAGGAATCCGCGAACCGCTTTGCAGAAGGCCTCTTGCTCTGGAGTGAAGGAGATGTCCATGGCGGCCTACCGGGGCATGCCCAAGCCGCGTTGGGCGATGACGTTGCGCTGGATCTCGTTGGAGCCCGCGCCGATAGTGCCGACGATGCCGTGGAGATACTCGTAGGAGAAGTGCCCCTTCTCCGGGGCGTGTGGCGAGCCGCGTTCCAGGCCGCCATAGAGACCCATGATCTGCGTCCCGGTGAGGGCGATGCGCTGGATGAGCTCGGAGCCCCAGATCTTGTTCATGGAGGCTTCGTAGTTCGGGACCTTGCCTGCCGCCTGCATCGCGGCGACGCGCTTGGTGAAGCGGAGGCCGGTGGCGATGTCCATGGAAAGCCGGGCAAGCTTCTGCCGCACCTCAGGGATCTTGTTGAGGGGCCTGCCGTTTCGCCAGTGGATGCGGCAATAGTGCACCAGCTCTTCGAAGAGGCGCTGGGCCGTCCCATAGGTGGAGAAATTGGAGCGCTCGAAATCCAGGGCGGTGGCGACCTGATACCAGCCACGGTGAAGTTCGCCGATGAGGGCGGACTTGGGGATGCGGACGTAGTGGAAGAAGACGCGGTAGTGGGTCCAACCTGCGATGGTCTCCACAGGCTCCACCTTGATGCCCGGCGTCTTCATATCGAGAAGGAAGATGCTGATGCCCTTGTGCTTGGGCGCGTTCGGGTCGGTGCGGGCGGCGAGCCAGCAGTAATCGGCCTTGTGGGCGCCGGTGGTGAAGATCTTCCTGCCGCTGATGACGAAATCGTTGCCATCGGCAACGGCCTTGGTCTCCAGATTCGCCAGGTCGCTTCCGGCGTTGGGCTCGGAGTAGCCGAGGCAGATGTTTAGCTCGCCACGAAGGATCTTGGGGAGAAAAAAGGCCTTTTGCTCAGGCGTGCCGAAGATCATGAGGGGCGCGGCGACCATGGCGACGGAGATGTCAATGACGGGCGCGCGGGCATAGGCGGCCTCGTAGGCGACGATGGCCTGGTAGAGCATGCCCTTCTCCTGGCCGCCGTACTCCTTGGGCCATGCGACGCCGAGATAGCCGGCATCGCCTGCGGCCTTGCGAAGGGAGCGCTCGAAGGGCTGTTTGAGGCCGTAAAGCTCGGTAAAGTCCTCTTGGCCGGCGGTCTTTTCGGGAGCGACAAGCTCCTTGAAGAAGGCGCGGACTTCCTTCTGGAAGGCCTCTTGCTCTGGGGTGAAGCGGAAGTCCATGGCGGTGACGTGAAGGAATCTTATTCCCTTATGGGGAGAAGTCAAGGGAAGAGCGAGGAGCGATATGCAGGGAGCAGGAGGTCAGGTCGAGTAGGCGTCAGGGGACGAGGGCGGTGCGGGTGACGGCGAGGGAGTGGGCGTCCGGCCGGGACCATTCGGAGGACTGAAAGGCTTTGGTGATTTCGGCGAGAGGGAAGGAGTGGGAGACCATCTTTTCAAAGGGATAGCGGTGCTGGGCGCGCGCTAGGAATTCGATGGCTTTGGGGAGGACCCAGCCATCGTAACAGGCGGCGGAGACGATGTTTTTGCCGAGGAGCATGGAGGGCATGAACTGGATGGTACCGGGTTCGCCGGCGCTGACCTGGCCGAGGACGGCATAGCGGCCGCCCATGCGGGTCATCTGGAGGCCTTCGACGACGGCGGAGGGAAGGCCGACGACTTCGACGACGACATCGGCACCCGGAGCGCCGACGATCTCCTTGACCCGGGCGACGCGCTCGGCGGGAGTCTTGTGCTGGGCGAGGTCTATGGTGTGGGTGGCGCCGAACTCCTGGGCTAGGCGAAGGCGGCCCTGGATGCCGTCTATGACGATGATGGGATTCGCGCCGCGCTCCTTGGCGATGGCGGCGGCGTAGAGGCCGAGGCCGCCCGCGCCCTGGATGACGACGCTTTCGCCGACGCGCAGATCGGCCAGGTGGAGGCCGAACATGACCTGGCTGAAGGAGCAGTTGATGGGAGCGACCATGGCATCCGGGATGGTGTCCGGGACTTTGAAGAAGTAGTTGCCTTTGCCGAGGTAGAAGTATTCGGCGAAGCCGCCGGTGAAGTAGGGCGGCTGGCCCACCTGGTGGTGGATGAACATCTTTTTGTTGGGGCAGGAGGCGGTTTCGCCACGGAGGCAGCGGGGGCAGGCCATGCAGCCAGCGAAGTAGGTGAAGACGACGCGGTCGCCTTCCTTGAGGGGGGTGCCGTTGGAATCGGTGACGACGCCGGGACCCTTGGCGTAGACGCGGCCGACCATCTCATGGCCCATGACGGCTTCGCCGTGTCTGGCGACCATGCCGGAGGGGATATCGCCGCGCCAGTAGTGGAGGTCGGAGCCGCAGATCATGCTCATGGTGACTTTGACCAGGAGGTCGCCGGGGGCGACTTGGGGCAGGGGGAATTCGCGGAGGTCAAAGGGCTTGTGGGGGCCTTTGAAGATGGCCACACGGCCGTTCATGGGGGACCTCCGGAGCGGGAAGTGGGGCGAAGTATAGGGAGCCGCAGAAGGGGAGTCAATAAAGAGAGGAGACCACACCTCACCCTGGCTCTCTCGTTGCTAGAGGACTAGCACAGTTCCTAGGAAGGAGCACACGCCATACGAATGGTCCTCTCCCGGCCGCTCCGATGAATCGGAGCCGGGAGAGGGTAAGGGCGCAGTGATGCGCCCGATGAGGAAAAGGGGTTGTAGGGCAACCCGAAGCGAGATTTGGACATCCTTTGGAAGGCGGAGAGCGTTCATCTAAGGGAGGGAACCAGAGAGGGACAAAGCTGGTATACTCCCGCACACTTGCGCGCACCTGTGACGCCCGGCAGGCGATAGAAGCGAGACGATGAGCTCCATCACCGCACCGTTGGTCTTGATGTGGCGGCGGGTCAGGGCCAACTGGCGGCTGCTCTTGGTGCTGTTCGCCGGGATCTTGCTGGCGACGACGGTGCTTTCGGGAGCGCCGCTTTTCCTCACCTCCGTGAAGGAGCTGGGCCTGCGCCATGCGCTGAAGTACGAGCGCGCAGGGGTGCTGGACACGGCCATCACGGTGCAGAACCGCCCGCTTGACCCTTCCGGGTTCGGGCAGGCGGATGCGAAGATCACGAGCCTGGGCGATGAGACGATCCGCCCGTTCGTGGAGCAACAGTTCACGCATATCCGCACGCCGGGGATGGATTTCACGCGCACGGGAGCTGCGCCATCGCAGGCACGATACAGGGCGTCGCTGCAATCATTCGCGGGCTATGAAGATCATAGCCGCCTGGTGGAGGGGGCCTATCCGGCGGGGGCGCGGGGCGGCGACATCGAGGTGGGGATCGGGCGGGCCTCCGCCCAGCGGTTCAGCCTAAGGGTGGGGGACCGGATCACGGCGACGCCCGAGGGCGGACGGCCGGTGACGGCGGTGGTGAGCGGCATTTTGGAGATCGCAGACCCGGAGAGCGCGTACTGGGGTTTCCCGTTGGACCCATTCTCGCCGCAGAGCGACTATACGCCGACGGGCGATGAGATCCCGATGCTACCGATGCTGATCTCCGAGGAGCAGTACCTGGGAGTGGCGGCGAGCCGGTATCCCGGGATGCGCGTGGACTATTGGTGGTACCTGCTGCTGGACCCGGGGCGGCTCAAGGCGAACACGATCGGCGAGGCGCGGGAGGGGATCCAGGAGCTTGAGCGACAGGTGCCGCTGGACTTCCCGGGCTCCCAGGTTTTCTCCGGCCTGGGGGAGACGCTGAAGGACTACGAGAGCAAGATCTTCTTCAGCCGCATTCCGATCCTGGTGCTGCTGCTGCTGGTGGTTGCGGTGACGCTCTACTTCATCGTGATGGCGGCGGACATCGTGGTGGAGCGGCACCTTTTGGAGATCGCGCTCTTCCGCTCGCGGGGAGCGGACACCGGGCAGATGATGGGCGTCTATCTGCTGGAGGCGCTGGCGCTGTGCGGCGCGGCCTTTGTCTTAGGGCCCATCCTCGCGCTCATCTTTGTGCCGCTCTTCGGCAAGACGCCCGCCTTCAGCGATGTGAACAACGGTGCGCTGCTGCCGGTGGAGCTAACGGGTACGGCCATCCTTGCCGCGCTTCTGGGCGCGGCGCTTTGCTTCGCGGCGTTGAGCCTCCCGGCGTTACGCGGGGCGCGGTTCAACCTGTTGAACGTGCGCGCGGCCATGGCGCGCCCGGCGCGGCTTTTGCTCTTCCACCGCTATTATCTGGACCTCTTTCTGCTGGCGCTGGCGGGCTTTGCCTATTGGGAGCTGACGCAGCGCGGCTCTTTGGTGACGACGCGGCTCTTCGGCAGCGACTCGGTGAACAAGCTGTTGCTGGTGGCGCCGCTGCTGCTCATGGTCTCGTTCTCACTCTTGATCCTGCGGGCGATCCCGCTGGTCTTGCGGCTGCTAGGGGTCATCGCCTCGTTCACTTCGCGGACATGGCTGGCGCTTGGGCTGTGGAACCTTAGCCGCAACCCAGTGCAGTACCTCCGGCCGGCGCTCTTGCTGATGCTCGTTTCGGCGATGGCGGTCTTCGCGGCGAGCTACAACCAGACGGTGCAGCGCAGTTATAGCGACCGGGGGCTGTATACCTCCGGGAGCGACGCGCGGCTGGTGAATATCCCTAGGTACGCGAGCGGGAGCACCGAATCGTTGGAGGCGGAGTTCGCGAAGCGTCCGGCAGTTGAGCTGGCGCGGGCGGCCTACCGCTTCGATCCGGACACGTTCAGCGGGGACGTTCGGACGAGCTACCCACTGCTACTGGTGGACTCGATCAAGTTTGACCAGGTGGCGTGGTTCCGGGACGACTTCTCCCAGCAGGACCTATTCACGCTGCTGCGGAAGCTGGACACGGGGAGGGCGATCCTCCGTGGAAAAGACCTGCCGCCGAACACGACGGGCATCGGCATCTGGGTGAGGCCGTCGCAGGCGTACCAGAATATGTCGCTGTGGGTGCGCATCCGCGACGCGAAGGGCGACCCGTGGCGGTTCCGGCTGGGCCGCCTGGATTTTTCCGACTGGCGCTATATGCAGGCGGACTTCGTCTCCTTCTTCGGCGACCGCCCCGAGGGGCCGCTGACGCTTCTTTCCCTCTATGTGTGGGAGCTGGATTTCCCCCAGGAGCCGTTCCCGCTGGACCAGCTGGCAACCGGCTATACGAGCTCCGGCCAGATCAACCTCAGCGCGCTGACGGCGAGGCTTCCGAACGGGCAGGAGACGGTGGTGGACCGATTGGACCGCCGCGAGGGATGGGCGACGATGGCGACGAACGCGCTCCTGCCGGAGACGGTGGAGGCTTCGACACGGGTGCAGCGGCTGAACCGGCCGACGCTGGAGCTTGCGTGGAAGCCGACCTCGGGCGTGGGGCTGCGCGGCATCTATCCGAGCGACCTGCGGGAGCCGCTGCCGATCATCGCAAGCGGAGCCTTCCTGGGAACGACGGGGAAGCGCGTGGGCGATGTGCTGGACATCAACGTGGCGGGCGTGCCGATGCCGGTGAAGATCGCGGACAGGGTGGACTTTTTCCCGACGATGGACCCGGCGCGCCCCTTCATCATCGGGAACCTGGAGACAACGCTGCACTACGCCAATCTCTTCAAGGGGATGGCCATGGCCTTCCCGAACGAGATGTGGCTACGGCTGACCAACGATAGGGATGAGCGGGAGGCCTTTCAGGAGAGCCTGCGCCGCGACGGCTGGGATAGCTTCCTTGTTTTGGACAGGGGGACGGAGCTGGACCTGCTGAACAAGGACCCACTGGTGGGAGCGGCGAGCGAGGGGGTGGTCTTCACGGTGCTGCTGATCCTAGTCATCATCGCGGTGGGCGGATACCTGGGCTATTCCTATGTGGGGGCGTACCGCCTGCCGCTGGAGCACGCCGTGCTGCGCGCGCTGGGCGTGACGCAGCGGGGGCTGGTGGCCTTCCAGATTTTCGTCCACGCGACGACTGTGATTTCGGCTGTTCTTTTGGGGGCGATCGTGGGGTCGCGGGCCCACGGGACGATGGTGACGTTCCTGAATCACACGACGGAGGGGCGAGAGGTGCAGCTGCCCTTCGCGCGGGTGACGGACTGGAGCGGCCTGGGCATCGTGCTGCTGGCGAGCGGGGTCGCTATGGCACTGGTGGTGGCCTGGACGGCGGTGCAGTTCGGGCGCGCGCCCATCTGGCGGATGCTGCGGCGAGGTGAGGGCTGATGCTGCCGGGCTTCCTTTCGCTCTGGCCCCTTGCATTGCGCCGCCTGCGATGGCGATGGCGGCTCTTTGTGCCGGTGCTCATCGGCGCGCTGCTGGCTTCGGCGCTGATGTCGAGCGTTTTCATCTACGGCGATTCGGTGCGGGAGCTTGGGCTGGAGCGGCAGTTCAGCGAGGCGAGGCCGGAGGACCTGGATATCTCGCTGGTGAGCTACTACGCGCCGCCGGACGCAGCTTCGTACGCGACGATCCGGGCGGAAGTGGACACGGCGATCGAGCGCAACGTGGCGTGGTTCGTCCAGGGGCGCACGCGAGCGATGGAGGGAGCGACGTTCTATGTGAACGGCTTCGGGCGCGGAGGACAGGGACCGGTGATCTCCGAGGAGACCATCAAGGGGACGGAGCAGGCGAAGCTATCGGCGCGGCCACGGACGTTCTTCTTCAACGCGACGGAGTTCGAGCGGAAGACGACGGTGGTGGCGGGGGAGCGGCCCCGGGCTTTGACGGTGCAGGGGGATGGCCAGAGCCGACCGGCTTCGACCCCGGAGATCCCTGTCGCGATCTTCGATGAGACGGCGGCGGCGCGGCAGCTGGCGGTGGGCGACCGGATGCTGATCGTGCCGCACTGGGACGATGTCTCGCCGCACGCGGTGGCGCGGATCACGGCGATCGTGCGGCGGACGGACCCGAAGGAGCGCTACTGGCAGACGAAGACGTTTTCCTATGTGGCAAAGAGCCAGGGGGACAACTTCACGCCGGTCTACGTGCCTGAGGAGACGTTCACCGGGGGAGTGGCGCGCATCTTCCCCCGGATGCTGACGGACTATTCGTGGGCGCTGACGGTGGACCCGACGAAGATTGACGCGAACAACGCAAGTACGGCGAAGTTCGGGCTGGAGCGGATGACGAGCCAGCTACGGAGCCGCCTGAAGAACTACAACGACCAGACGCGCCTGGGCAGGGTGCTGAGCGAGTTCGAGACGAAGGACTTGTTCGGACGGATCCCGCTGCTCATCGTGACGGCGCTCATCCTGGGCATCGTCTTCTACTACTTGATCATGATCGCGAATGTGATCGTGGACAAGAACCGGGGAGAAATCGCGCTGCTGACGAGCCGGGGGGCGGACGGTTCCCAGGTGATGACGCTCTATGTGGGGGGATCGGCGCTGGTGGCGGTTGCGGCCTTTTTCCTGGGGCCGCTGATCGCGTACGTGGCGACGAAGGTCATCGGCTATACGCCGGTCTTTTCAGAGGTGACAGACGGCGGGTCGCTGCCTGTCTCGATCGCGGCGAGCGCGTACGGGATGTCGCTCCTCGGGGCGGCGATTTCCTTTGCGGCGCTGCTTTTCCCCACAGTTTCGGCGACGTGGCTGAACCCGCTCCGCTACAAGGCGAGCCTGACGCGGCCCGCGGCTTCATTCTTCACGCGCTATTACATTGATATCTTCTTAGGCATCCTGGCGGCGCTGCTCTATTGGGAGCTGACGCAGCGGGGGAGCCTGGTGACGACGACGTTCATCGGGGAGCGGAACGTGGACAAGGCGCTCCTGGCGGCGCCGGCGCTCTTCCTCTTCGCCATCGGCCTGCTGCTGCTGCGGTTCTTCCCGCTGGCGATGCGCGGGGCGATGGCGCTGGTGACGGCGCTACGCGCGGCGTGGCCGGTGCTGGGCTTTTCCACACTGGCGCGGAACCCGACCCCGTACGTACGCCTGGCGCTGCTGCTGATGTTCGCGGCAAGCGTGGCGATGTTCGCGGCGAACTTTGGAGCGACGCTGGAGCGGAGCTACCGTGACCGGGCGGCCTACGCCTCGGGCGGCGATATCCTGGTGAAGAACGCCTTTCTCCCCGCGAGCGGCGCTTCGGTCTCCTTCGAAGGGCGGTTCGGGAGCATCGCAGGGACGGAGACGATGGCGCCGGCCTATCGCGGGCAGGCCTTCTTCGGCCAGGCGCTCTTTTCCTCCTCGGATTTCAGCCTGCTGGCGGTTGACCCTGCCAGCTTCGGCAAGACTTCGTACTTCCGGGACGATTTCTCCGGGCGGTCGCTGGACGGGCTGATGGAGGTTATCGCGGCCGATGTGGTGAGAGAAGAGGGACTGGCGCTGCCGCAAGGAGCCACGGCCTTCGGCGTGTGGGTGCGCCCGGCGACCGCGCAGCGCAACCTGGCGGTTCGGGCCCGGATCGGCGACGCGAACCGACGCTACCGGGACTACGAGATGGGACGGATCACAGGGACGGACTGGCAGTACTTCGAGACGCCGGTGCAGGCGACGGGCCCGCGGGCGCTGCAGCTTCAAGCGCCTCTGCGCCTCGTCTCGCTGAGCGTCCGCTCCACGTCGGCGACCTTCCCGCCGGGAGCGGTCTACTTCGATGAGGTGACGGCGACTACGCCCGCGGGACGGCAGACGATCGAGACATTTGCGGAAGATAGGCGCTTGGCGGTGATCAACGATTCGATGGGAGCGGCTACGGACGGCATCGAGGTGAGCAGCACAGTCTCGCGCGAGTCGGGAGGCAGGTCGCTGGCGTTCATCTGGGGGCCAAACCCGCTCGCCTCGACGCGGGGGTTCCTGCTGGGGGTGGAGACGAAGGCCCGCGCGCCGCTGGAGGCCATCGTCTCGCGGAAGGCGCTGGACGATACGGGGCTGGCGAAGGGCGATAGGCTGCGGCTCTCCATCGCGGGGCATATCGTGACGGCGCACGTCTCTGAAGTAGTGGATTTCTTCCCGACGATGGACCCGTATGACGATGGGTTCATCGTGGTGAACCTGCCAGCGCTGACGCAGCGGCTAAACGCCGCGGATAGCGCGTTCGAGATATTGCCGAACGAGTTCTGGGTGACATCGAAGGCGCTGGGGGCGGAGCGGGAGCGGCTGGTGACGACGCTGCAGCGGGAGTCCAACGGCCGGGTGAGCGACCGGCAGGCGCTGCAGAGGGACTTCCGGGCGGATCCGTTCATCTCCGCCGGGTGGCGCGGCGCGCTGAACATCGCTTTTGTGGCGGTGCTGATCACAAGCCTCCTAGGGTTCGGCGTCTATGCGTATATGCTGGCGCAGCAGCGGCGGATGGAGTTTGGGCTGTTGAGCAGCATGGGGCTTTCGCCTATCGCGCTGGCGAGCGTGGTCTTACTGGAGCAGGCGGTGGTGGTGGTGATCGGCCTGGGTTTGGGAGGGTGGATCGGCTACGAACTGACCTCGCTCTTGATGCCGTACTTGGGCCTCACGGAAGAGGGCGCGCGGGTGCTGCCGCCCTTCGTCACTGAAATGAACTGGACTGCTATAATCGCGACATATGCCATCATGGCAGGCGTTTTCCTGGTGGTGACGGGCGCGCTGGCGCTCTATTATTCCCGCTTCGCCATCCCGCGCGCGATGCGCTTTGGAGATTCGTGATGCAATGGCAACGTAAGGCCCAGCCGCAGCAAGAGACGTATATCCACTGCCAGGACTTGTTCAAGATCCACAAGGTCGCGGACCTGGAGGTGGTGGCGCTGCGGGGGCTGGACCTGCGAGTGAACAAAGGCGAGATGGTGGCGATCGTAGGGCCGAGCGGGAGCGGGAAGAGCACGCTGCTGCACATCCTGGCCGGATACGAGACACCATCGGCGGGCGCGGTGAGCGTGGGCGGTCGCAACCTCCTGAAGGCGGGCCCCGGGGAGCTGGTGGACTACCGCCGCAAGGGGATCGGCTTCGTGTGGCAGCAGGTGAGCCGGAACCTGGTCCCGTACCTGACCGCGAAGCAGAACGTGGAGCTGCCGATGCTCCTGGACAGCCGCACCAAGCGGCAGCGGACGGAGCGGGCAGTGGAGCTGTTGAAGTTCGCAGGGCTGGAGGAGCGGCTGAACCACACGGTGGACAGGCTCTCCGGCGGCGAGCAGCAGCGCGTCAGCGTGGCGGTGGCGATGGCGAACAACCCGCCGCTCCTCCTGTGCGACGAGCCGACAGGAGAGCTGGATACCAAGACGGGACAGGAGATATTCAATCTCCTAAGAGCGGCAAATACGACGTATGGGACGACGGTGGTGATCGTGACGCACGATATGGAGGTGGCGGAGCAGGTGGACCGGGTGATCGCGATCTCGGACGGGAAGACGAGCACGGAGGTGGTGCGACGGCGGAGCTACCAGCGGCAGGCGGCGGGAGAGACGGCGATGGAGGAGCTTTCCATCGTGGACGGGACGGGGCGGCTGCAGCTGCCGAAGCAGGCCTTGGAGCGGTTGGGGAGGCCGGAGCACGTACGGGTGAGCCTTGAGGGAGACCACATCGAGATACGGACGGAGGGCCCATGACGACAGAGTACCAAGGGCCTCTGCTTGCCGCCGAGGACGTTACTAGGGAATTTTCGGTGGGCGGGCGCGCCATCCACGCGGTGCGCAACGTCACGATGCGCGTGGAGCAGGGGGATTTCATCGCCCTGTTGGGCAGGTCCGGTTCGGGGAAGACGACGCTGTTGAACCTGCTGGGCGGGTTGGACATGCCGAGCAGCGGAGCAGTGCTCTTCCAGGGGCGGGATATGGCGAAGATCAATGCGGCGGAGATGGCGACGCTGCGGAGGAAGACGTTCGGCTTTGTCTTCCAAAGTTTCGGCCTGCTGCCGCTCCTTTCGGCCCATGAGAACGTGGAGCTGCCGCTGCGCATCGGGGGGCTTGGACGGCAGGAGCGCGAGGCGCGAGCGAAGGAGACATTGAGCGAGGTGGGCCTGGCGCACCGGTTGAAGCACAGGCCGTATGAGCTTTCGGGCGGCGAACAGCAGCGAGTGGCGATTGCGCGGGCGATGGTCCACAAGCCATCGGTCATCCTGGCAGACGAGCCGACCGCGGAGCTGGATTCGGCGAATGCGAAGACGGTCTTCGGCCTGCTGGGGGAGATTGTGCGCCGGGACCGGGTGACGGTGATCGTGGCGACGCACGATAGGGCGGTGATGGAGGTGGCGCACCGGGTGCTGGAACTGCACGACGGGGCGCTGACGAAGCAGGCGGAGCCGGAGAGCCGGTGGGCGCGGCCACAGGGGAGATGAGGAGAGGGCCCTCACGCCGAGAGGGCGGCACGGACTTTCTCGCGTATCTCCTTGGTCTCAGGCAGGCGATGTTCTTTGAGCTTTGAGAAGGCGAGCTTGCCGTCTATAGAGACTTCAAAGGACGAGCGCGGGCCTACAGCGATAGAGACACCGCTGAGCCGCGAGTGGAATTCCTGCAGGAGCTTCTCCGCCAAACTGACGGCGTCCGGCAGATAGCCTCACTCGTTGCAGTAGAGGATTTCGATGCGGGGTTTCGCGAACACGGGCGCACCCTCTTGCTGTGATGATGCCATGATAGCACCCGTGACCAGGAGGCAGGCATCGTCAGCCCTGGAGAAGATGGATTTAGGTATGTGACGTCTTGGTCAGCGAAGGGAGCAGAGGCGGCGAGGCTACGGTTCGCTGCGGTCCCAGTGGGGCAGGGTGTGGTAGCCCTCAACGGGGGTTTTCGTGACCGTCTTGAGGCCCTGGGCGCGCTTGATGCGCTGGATGTTGTAGAGGTGGGTGGTCAGCTCATAGTAGATGTGACGGAACGTAGCCTCAAAGGAGATGCGGTAGTGCCCAGGGGCCTGTGGATCGGCTTCATAGCCGGTTGGGTGCGCCGCGGCGACCTGGGCCATGAAGCCTGAATTGGCGGCAGGGAGCCACTTCGCGCGCATGGAGGCGGGGGTCTCCTTCGAGAGAACGGTGAGGACGACGACGGTGGACTTCCTGAATCTATCGAGGACGCCTGCGGCGTCGAGCCAGTTCAGGATGTCGCGCTGCTCGTCCATGCTCTTGGCTGTGAGGTCTTGGAAATAGGCGACGGCGCTGTTGGTGGGGAGGTGCAGCTTCCAGCGATCATTGAACCAAGCCCAGGCGACGAAGGACATGTGGTTCAGGTTCTTGCGGATGCTCCAGGAGGCCCAGTCCCATTTGGGCGAAGTGAAATCGAGCTGAGCGGCGGTAAGGCCGGCTACTTCGTGCTCCACGGGGCGGTAGATATCGGTGAAGCGCTGGGAGAAATTTTCGGCAGAGGCGATATCGGTCATCGGCTAGTGTCCAGTCACCCAGGTCCCGCTCGGGTCGCGGATCCAGCCTTTGGAGGCGTAGTTGCCGCCATCCACATGGATCGTCTGGCCGGTGACGAAGGAGGACATATCGGAGGCGAGGTAGACGGCGGCACCTGCGCAGTCTTCGATGGTGCCGACGCGCTTGAGGGGGATCGTGCGGTTGTAGCGCTCGCGGTCTTCCGGCTTCGTGCCGAGAGGGACGCCTGGGGTGAGGATAACATCGGGCGCGATGGAGTTGACGCGGATGTTGTGCTGGGCCAGCTCCAGGGCCATGGTCCAGGTGAAGTTTTCCAGGGCGGCCTTGCAGGCGGAGTAGACTGCGTAGCCTGGGGCCGCGCGCCAGGCTTCGATGCTGGTGACCTGGATGATCGCGCCGCCGGTCTTGAGACGGATCATCTCATCGGCGACGGACTTGGTGCAATAGAGGGCGGATTTGAGGTTGATGCGGATGAGGGCATCCCAGCCCTTTTCGGCGACATCGAGGAAGTTGGATTTGAAGGTGCCGCCGACGTTGTTCACGAGGATGTTGATTTTGCCGAAGGTGTCCAGGGTTGCCTTGGTCATGGCTTTGACCTGGTCGAATTCGCGGACGTCTACGGCGTATGAGAGCGTGCGAACGCCCTTCTTGGCGATCTCGGCGGCGGTCTGCTGAGCGGCGGGGCCATCCTTATCGGCGATCACGACGTTTGCGCCGAAGGCGGCGAGGCCCATGGCGATGCCCTTGCCGATGCCGTTGGCGCCTCCCGTGACGATAGCGGTGCGCCCATCGAGCGAAGCGATTGACCTATCCATATCCCCTCCGATGCCGGGTGGCGAGGTCTGCGTATGATAGCAGGTGCGCGGCGCGATGCGTTTCTGTGGACAGGGGCATTTCGCGCCGCCTATACTACGCCAGCTTTTCAGGAGCAGCATCTTGCCCAGCGACCGCGCCGCCCTTTCAGATATCCGCGTCATCGAAGTCGGCGATCTCATCTCCGCGCCGTTCACGGCGAAGATGATGGCCGATCTTGGCGCGGACGTGATCAAAGTGGAAGCGCCGCAACGGGGCGATAGCGCGCGCAGGCACGGCCCGTTCCCCGGTGATATGCCGCACAGGGAGAAGAGCGGCCTCTTTCTCTATCTGAACTCGAACAAGCGCGGCATCACGCTGAACCTGGAGACGAAGACAGGGCGCGACACGCTGCTTGAGCTTTGCCGCCAGGCGGATGTGGTCGTCGAGAACATGCAGCCGGAGCAGGTGCGAGCGCTGGGACTGGACTACGAGGCGTTCGCGAGGGCGAACCCGCGGCTCATCGTCACATCGGTGACGGCGTTCGGGCGGAAGGGGCCGTACAAGGAGTACAAGGGACAGGCGATCAATGCGACGGCGCTTTCCGGCGTGGCCTCGCGCATCGGCGACCCGGAGCGGGAGCCGCTGACGACGCCGCTTTCGCGGGGCGACTACTGGGGGGCGATCAGCGCGGCGGCGGCGACCATGACGGCGCTTTTCGCGCGGCGGCGGACGGGCGAGGGGCAGCATGTGGATGTCTCGAGCGCGGAGTGCATGTCCACGCTCATCAGCTCGCTGAACGTGATGGACTTCGTTGATGTGGGCTTTGTGCCGTCTCGGTACGGCAGCCGGCTGAAGATGATCGCCTATCCCTGGACGGTCCTGCCGTGCAAGGACGGCTTCTTCACGCTCATCACGATCCAGGAGAGGCACTGGCAGCGCTTCGTTGAACTGATGGGGGCCCCGGAGTGGTCGAAGGAGGCGAGGTATAAGGATAGGGATGCGATGGGGAAGCTGTATCCGGAAGAGGTTGATGAGCGCATCAAGCCGTTCCTGATGTCCAAGACAAAGGCGGAGCTGTGGGCGCTGTGCCGGGAGAACAAGATCCCGTTCCACGCGATGCAGACGATGGCAGATGTGGCGCAGTCGCCGCATCTGCATGCGCGCGATTACTGGGTGGATATGGAACACCCCGATGCGGGACGCCTGCGCTACCCGGGCGCGCCGTACAAGCTCTCGGAGTCGCCGTGGAGGCTGAACCGGCCCGCGCCGCGCCTCGGGGAGCACAACCGCGAGGTGTTGTGCGGACTCTTGGGCTATAGCGGCGTGGACTTGGTGGATATGCGACGGACGGGGATCATCTGATGACGTTGCCGCTAGAGGGCTATCGCGTTGCGGACCTGGGTCAGGTGTGGGCAGGGCCTGTGCTGGGCCATTACCTGGCGGATATGGGGGCTGAGGTCATCCGCATCGAGTCGTCGGCAGGGTCGGACAAGATGCGGGAGATCGCGAAGGAGCCATCGGAGATACGGAAGATGCTGGATGCGAACTTCGTGTTTCGCAACCGGCTCAGCGTGACGCTGAACTTCACCAAGGCGAGGGCGGTGGAGATGACGAAGGAGATCGTGAGCCACTGCGACATCGTCATCGAAAACTTTTCGCCCCGGGTCCTGGCGAAGTTCGGCTTGGACTATCCGGCGCTGCGCAAGGCAAGGCCGGATATCGTGATGCTCTCCATGTCTGCCGCCGGACAGAGCGGGCCGTTCCGCGACCTGATGGGCTACGGGCCGTCCATTAACTCGGTCTCCGGGTATGACAGCCACGTGGGCTACTTCGGCGATAACCGGCTGATGGTGAATGCGTGGGACGCGGACCCGACGATGGCGACGATGGGGGCCTTCGCCGTTCTTTCGGCGTTGCACCACCGAGAGAGCACAGGCGCTGGGCAATATATTGATCTTTCGTTCTTCGAGGGGCTCACTTCGCTGCTGGGCGAGAGCGTTATGGACTATTCGATGAACAGGCGGGTGGCCGTGCCGCTGGGGAATCGCCATCCGATGATGGTCCCGCACGGCGTCTACCCGTGCAAAGGGAAGGACAAGTGGCTCGCCATCGCGGTGAGCGGACAGAATGAGTGGCGGGCATTCTGCAAGGCCGTGGGCGAGCAGGAGTGGACGGAGGATGAGCGCTTCGCCGATGTCTATGCGCGCCTGCAGCACCGGGAGGAGTTAGATACGTGCGTGGCGCAGTGGACGCGGAGACAGGAGCGCTACGAGGCGATGCACCACCTGCAATCGCACGGGGTGGCGGCCTCCATCGTCGCCTCGCTGGAGGATGTCTACTTGGACCCGCACGACCAGTTCCGCCGCCAAGATTTGGTGATCGAGGACGGGCGCTTGGAGAGGAACGACGTGATCTACGGCATCCCGTGGCACCTGAGCAAGACGCCGGGCGCCATCCGCAGTTTGGCGCACGGGCTGGGCCAGGACAACAAGGGCATCTTGTGCGGCATGTTGGGCATGGCCGAGGGCGAGGTGGAGCGACTGATGCAGGAACAGGTTGTCTATTAGGAGGAGCGATGCAGGCGATCAACCCGGAGGGACTGTTTAAGGCTTCTTTCTATTCGCAGGGGGTGAAGGCGGGGAAGACGATTTACGTATCGGGCCAGGTTGGCGCGCTCAATGGGCAGGTTTCAGGCGGAGGGAGCGATTTTAAGGCAGAGGCGAGGCAAGCGCTGGAGAATGTGCGGAGGGTCGTGGAGGGCGGCGGCGGGAAGATGGCGAATATCGTCTCACTGACGTGCTACCTGGTGGAGATGGAGCTTGGGGCGACGCTGTATCCGCTCATCGCGGAGACATTTCCAGGGGCGAAGCCTGCGGTGACGGCCGTTGTGGTGAAGAGCCTGGGGAGCCCGAAGTATAAGTTGGAGATACAGGCGGTAGCGGTGGCGGAGTGAGGGAGAGGGTCCATCCACAGAAAGCACAGAGATAAGGAGCATTGTCCGCAGATACCGCAGGGAGCGCAGATGGGTGCAGAGGTTCAAGGGGTAGGGTTTCGGACGAGAAGGTGACCCATTGAGGATAGTGAAAGCGCTGAAGGAGGGGGATAATCACCGGGAGCTGATGCTATGATTTGCACATTCCATGTGTTGTGAGCAGCCATGTTGTTGAACTTTGAGCGAGGGAGCCAGGCGAAGCCGAGAGGCCATGCCATCGCGTACCTGCGGAGCGTCTCGAACCCGGACGGGGTCTACGCGACGTACCTCATCGTGCCGCCGATCTCGATAGACCTGACGAAGTACATGCCGCCGATGTTCGCCGGGAAGTTTTCCCTAGCGGAGATGGAGACGGTCTCGGCTATCCCGTTGCCGCCGGTGCCGGAGAAGGTGCCGAGTCTAGCCTATCTGAAGCAGCTGGCTGAGAGCCGGGATGACGATGTCATTGCCCTTGGGGTAAGCGATCCAAGCGACCCGCAGACGATGCTGGGCGTGACGACGGAGGCGGCGCAGGAGTACCTGCGGGCCTATCAGGCCTTTGTAGGCGCCCAGCCGAAGGTTGTGGATGCGCTGGATGAGAGGCCTGCGGCGGGCGACGATACGGTTGAGGATGTGCTGGTCAGCCTGATGAGCGATCGGGACAAGCTGAGTGAACTAGCAAAGCTGCTAGGGAAACTTCGGTACGCCGTTGATTCCAAGGATATGCTGCTGATGGGCGATGCCACGGCGGAGGCGGAGACCGTGGCGAAGCATATGCCCGGGAAGTACTATGCGGAGGCGGCGATCGCGGCGGCGAAGCGGCCCGGCGACCTGGGCCGAAGGCTCTTGGAGCTGCACCTGAACCGCTGTTACAAGTTGTGCGACGAGGACTACCGTGCGGTGGAGAGCCTGGAGGCGCAAATACGCGAGGCTGAAGCCCAGGGTTAGGAGCAACAATGTCCGACACTATCCTGTATGAAATCAAGGATCGCATCGCTCATATCACGCTCAATAGACCGGACCAGTTGAATGCCATGAACCTGGAGTTCCTGCGCCGGTGGGGCTTCATCGTGCAGGACATGAATAGCAACCCGGAGCCGCTGGTGGGCATAGTGACGGGAGCGGGAGGGAAGGCGTTCAGCGTGGGAGCCGACCTAAAGGAGCGCGCTGGCGCCACGAAGCCTGCGCCTGGAGAGAGCGGCGCTGAGGCGGGAAAGACCATCGTTGAGAGGAAGCCGGGAGGCAAGCGGCCCCGGCTGATGCAGAAGCCGGTCATCGCCGCGATCAACGGCTTCTGCCTGGGCGGCGGGCTGGAGCTTGCGCTCCAGTGCGATATACGCATCGCCACGCCGAAGTCGGTCTTCGGCATGCCGGAGCCGCGATGGAGCCTGCCTGCGGGGTACGGCCTGCACAATCTCTCGCGCATGATTCCTCTGGGCGAGGCGCTGTACATCCAGCTGACGGGAGAGCGTATCGGGGCGGAGCGGGCCTATCAGATCGGCCTGATCCAGAAGATCGTGCCGGAGGAGCAGTTGATGGCGGAGGCGGAGAAGATCGCCAGTTCGGTGCTGTTATGCGCGCCCCTGGCGGTGAAGGCGATCAAGAATGTAGTGATGAGCTATCGGGACCAGCCGCTGGAGGTCTCGTGGAAGATGGCGGAGGGCCTGGTGGACGAGTTGAGCAAGACGGAAGACTTTAAGGAAGGCCCACGGGCCTTTGCGGAGAAGCGGAAGCCTCAGTGGAAGGGGCGCTAACCTCGGCGTGGCTTAGCCGCACCCCCTACCGGACAAGGTCACCTGAATCTGGGGACGGCCTCTTCAATGAAGGCCTGAAAGGCCTCGAAATCGAAGGGCGGGCGGAAGGCGATATTCATCTGGGTGGCGCCGGCGCGTTCGAAGGCGCGGATCTGCTCCACAGCCTCGCTCACCAGGCCGCGCAACATGCCGGGGCCTGTGCGCTCCACGTTGAAGCCGTCCTGCGCCATCTGCTGGAGGCCTCGCGCGGCTGATTTCTTGTCAGTTCCCAGATAGAAGCCGGTATTGATGCTTCGCATGATAGTTTGCGGGTCGCGGTTGAACTTTTCGCACCACTGGTCCAGGACGGCGATCTTGCGCCGGTAGACCTCCGGCGGGACGTAGGCGATGTTCCAGCCATCGGCGTGCTTGGCGGCGATGGGGATGGTGCGCTTCTCACCGCCGCCGCCGACCCAGACGGGGAGCTTGGCCTGGACGGGCTTTGGGTAGAGCTTCGCCTCGCGTACGCGGTAGTGCGCGCCTTCGAAGGTGGTCGTATCGTTGGCAAGCATGGACTGGATGATCTGGACGCTCTCCTCCAGCATGTCCATGCGCGCTTTGAGGCTGGGGAAGGTGTAGCCGTAGGCTTCGTATTCGGCCTGGTGCCAACCGGCCCCGATGCCGAGGTTGGCGCGTCCGTTGCTGATGTGGTCCAGGGTGGCGATCATTTTGGCGAGGAGGGCCGGTGGGCGATAGCCGGCAGACATGACGAGGACGCCGATCCTGGCGCGGGTGGTGGCGGCAGCGGCGGCGGTCATCATGGCGACAGTCTCATAGGTGGGGCCATCGCCGCCGCGATCGGGCGCTTCGTAGAAATGGTCCCAGACGGATATCCAGTTGAAGCCTGCGGCATCGGCCATCTTCCAAGCCTTGACGAAGTCTTGGTAGGGCGCGTTCTGCTGGCCGGTGTGGATGCCGAAGTTCACGAGGCGCGCTTCTCCGCCTTTGCCCCGTCGCGGGTCTCACGGGCGCAGAGTTCGCGCAGGAGGTTGTAGGGGTAGAGGCCGGTCTGGTGGCCATCGCTCCAGAGGAACTGGATAGCGTAGCGGCCGATGGTCATCCAATCGAGTGCTTCGACGGTCGGGGTGACCTGGTCGCGGCCGACCATGCGCTTGCCGGTGATTTCGTGGACGCAGTGGGCGCAGGGGCACTCGCCCCGGAGGTCGCGATGAGCGTAGGCGCAGTCTTTGCCATCGTCCCAGGTGATGTGGATGCCGTCCGGAAGGATGGCGACGGTCTTGGGCTGGTGCATGGCTATTTCCTTCGCTTTTCGAGCTCTTGCCAGATGTCCTTGGGCGTGAGGCCCGCGGAGGAGAGGAGGACGAGGCTGTGGAACCAGAGGTCGGCGACTTCATGGACGACCTCTTCGCGGACGCCATTCTTGGCGGCGATGACGGATTCGCCCGCCTCCTCGATGACCTTTTTGCCGATACGATCCACACCCTGGCTCATGAGCTTGGCGACATAGCTGCCTTCGGGCTTCTCCTTCTTCCGGGATTCGATGACGGAGAAGAGCTCTTCCATCATGTTGCCGGGTTTCTGCTGGAAGGAGATTTCGCCCTTCTTGACCTCTTGGAAGAAGCAGTTGGGCTTGCCGGTGTGGCAGGCGGGGCCGGTGGGCGTGCTCTTGAGGAGCAGGGAGTTGTTCTCGCAATCGGCGATAACCTTGTTCACCTTGATGTAGTTGCCGGAGGTTGCGCCTTTGTGCCAGAGCTCCCGGCGGCTGCGGCTGTAGAACCAGGCCTGGCCGCTTTCCATGGTGCGTTTGAGCGATTCAGGGCTCATGTAGGCCAGCATTAGCACTTCGCCCGTCTTTTCGTCCTGGGCGATGGCCGGGATCAGGCCCTGTTCATTGAGGTTGAGCTGCATAGGCGCCTCCGAGGTGACCGCCGGGCGGCTTTCCCCTGGCGAGAGGAGCCAGCGGCGGCCTGAACATGATAGCATGTCAGGATTCTCTCTGAGGAGCGGCCGTGGAAGAGCAGATCGAAGGACGCAACCCGGTCCTGGAAGCTATCAAGGCCAAGCGGCCTATCCACAAGATATTCGTTTCGCATGATTTTGACCGCCGCGGGCCGCTGGGGCAGGTGGTGGGGCTGGCGAAGGAAGCCGGCATCCCGGTGGAATACACGGACCAGCGGGCGCTCTCCCGCCTGAGCCAGACGGGGCGCAGCCAGGGAGTCATCGCCGTCGCGGCGGCAAAGGCGACGGTGGAGCTGGACGACCTTTTCCGCATCAGCAAGGAGAAAGGCGAGAGGCCGTTCTATGTGCTGCTGGACGGGATCGAAGACCCGCAGAACCTTGGGGCGATCATTCGCACGGCCCACGCGGCAGGCGTCCACGGCGTCATCATCCCCACCCGCCGCGCGGCGGGGCTGACGGCGGCGGTCTCGCGGGCGTCAGCCGGGGCGCTGGAGTATATGCAGGTGGCGCGGGTCACGAATATCGCTCAGGCGATGGAGCGACTGAACAAAGAGGGCGTGTGGACGGTGGGCGTGGATCCCACGGGGCCCAAGAGCTATGCGGAGGCGGACTACCGGCAGGGCGTGTCGCTGATCATCGGCGCGGAGGGGCGCGGCCTTTCGCACCTGGTGCGGGAGAAGTGCGAGGTGCTGGTCTCCATCCCGATGCGGGGAGAGGTCGCTTCGCTGAACGCCTCTGTGGCGGGGGCGCTGGTGATGTACGAGGCGATGCGCCAGCGGGCGAAGGCGACGGCCTAGCCTGCGCCGGTCCCTTTGCCTGCATGGCCTTCCAGGACTTGCAGGTAGTGGGTATAGATGCGCTTCTTATAGACTCGCTCCAGCTTATCCAAGAGCCGGACAGGGTCGGCGTCTACGATGATGAGGGCGTCCGTCTTTTTCTTCACCATCTTGACGATGGACTTGATGTGGCGGCTGATGCCGCCCGTTTTCAGGATAACGCCAATGACCTTGCCTTCATCGTAGGCGATGGCAAACTCGCCGAGCGTGCCTGAGCGTCCCCCGGCGAAGACGACGACATCGCAGCTGCGGATGTTCTCGATCTCGCGTCCCATGAGGCCGCTGCCGGTATAGATGATGGCGTTGTAGCCTTGGGTGGGCGAGTGGTACTTGCCGATGTGCTCTTCCAGGTTCAGCGCGGGTGAGACGCCGACAACGATGCCGCCCTGGGAGCTTGCGCCGCGAACGGCTTCGTGCGGGAGTCCGGGGCAAGCGCCGGTGACAAGGACGTAGCCGCGGCGGGCCGCTTCAGCGCCAAGCTGGAACACCTTCTGCTTGGCGTATTCGGGGATGCGCCCGCCCGCGGAGCCCATGACGCCGACGGTCATGCGGGGGAAGAGCGGGAGCTTGGTGATCTGCAGTTCGCGCTTGATCACGGAGGGCCTTTCAGAGCGGCTCGGCTAATCCTGGCGCTTCAGCGGCACGGCGTGGATGTCTATATCTGTGGCCAAGCGAAGGAGCTTCTGCAGGGTGGAGGTCTTGGTCATGTCCAGGAGACTGCTCTTCTGGCCGAAGCCGATGACGATGTTCCCGATGTTCTCTTCGCGGGCTACCTTGGTGATCGTGGCGGCGACATCCGAGCCCTGGACGCGCAGGACGCGAGCGCCGAGGTCCTCCGCAAAGCGCAGATTTTCGGCAAGGACGCGGCGCTCTTCCGGGCTTGCCTTGGCCCAGGAGGGCTCTTCTACAAAGAGAGCGATGAGGTCGCTCTGGAAGCCCTTGGCCATCTGCCAGCCGCGCCGCAACAGGTGCTGGCCGTGGGCGTGCGGGTCAATACAGACGAGGACGCGATCGCCGGCGGGCCAGACGGCCTCCACCTGGTGATCGCGCATGTACTGTTCGAGGTCTTTTTCCGCAGTGGTGGCGACGCGGCGGAGGGAGAGCTCGCGGAGCGCGGTGAGGTTGCCTTCGCGGAAGAACTGGCGCAGGGCCTGCTGGGCGCGCTCGCCAGGGTAGACGCTGCCTTCCTGGATGCGCTGGCGCAATGCGCCGGGGGCCATATCCACAAGCTGGATCTCATCGGCCTTGTCCACAACGTGGTCAGGGAGCCGCTCCCGGACGGGTGCGCCGGTGATGCTTTCGACGACATCGGCCAGGCTTTCCAGGTGCTGGATGTTGACGGTGGTGAAGACGGAGAGGCCCGTCTTGAGGATCTCCTCCACATCCATCCAGCGCTTCTCCCATTTGGACCCGGGCACATTGGTGTGGGCTAGCTCGTCAACGAGGACGAGTTGAGGACGACGCGCGATGACGGCTTCCGTATCCATCTCTTCCAGGGTGACGCCTTGGTAGGTGACCTGTTTCCTAGGGATGATAGGCAGATCGCCGATGGCCTCCTGGGTCTTTGCGCGGCCGTAGGTCTCGACGAGGCCGATGACGACGTCCACGCCTTGGGCCTTGCGGCGATGGGCCTCCATGAGCATGGCGTAGGTCTTGCCGACGCCCGGCGCCATGCCGAGGTAGATGCGCAGGCGGCCGCGTTTTCCCTGCTGCTCCTCCCTGAGGAGGCGGCTGAGGAACTTTTCCGGCGAGGGACGGCTATCATCGTGGCGCTGGGTCATGGGTTCCCCGGCTCTCTGCCGGAGCGCTCATCCAAGGCGAGGTTGAGGAGAAGGACGTTGACGCGCGCTTCGCCGAGAAAGCCGAGGGAGCGATCGTCAATATGCGCATGCACTAAATCCATGACGGTATTTTCGGCCATGCCGCGCGCCTTTGCCACTCGAGCCGCCTGCAGGTAGGCGTTGGCGGGGCTGATGTGGGGGTCGAGGCCGGAGGCGGAGGCGGTGACGGCGTCCACGGGAACCTGGGCGTCCTGCGAGAGGCCATTGGCCCTGCGGTAGGCATCGGCTCGCGCTCCGACCGCCGTGAGGAATGTCTCATTAATCGGGCCGAAGTTCGATGCGGAGGAGGCGCGCGCATCGTACCCATCCTCTCCTGCGGCGGAGGGACGCGGGTGAAAGTAGCGGGGGCCGATGAAGTTCTGTCCGATGAGGGACGAGCCGACGATCCGGCCGTCGGCATCGCGCACGAGGCTGCCATCGGCCTGCTTGCCGAAGGCACTTTGACCTATGCCCATGATGACGAACGGGTAGGCGACGCCGGTTATCACGACGAGAACGGCGAGGAGGACTACGGCGGCGCGGGCCTGTTCTTTCAGGTAGGTGAACATCTAGATGAGCCCTATGGCTGTGATGAGCATATCAATGAGCTTGATGCCGAAGAAGGGGGTCACGATGCCGCCGACGCCGTACACGAGGAGGTTGCGCGCCAGGAGCTTGCTCGCCGGGGCGGGACGGTACGGGGCCCCCTTGATGGCCAGCGGCACCAGGGTGGGGATGATGGAGGCGTTGAAGATGACGGCGGAGAGGACGGCGCTTTCCGGGGAATGGAGATGCATGACATCGAGCTTGCTGAAGGCGGGGTAGGCGCCGACGAAGGCGGCAGGGATGATGGCGAAGTATTTGGCCAGGTCCGTCCCAACGGAGTAGGTGGTGATGGCGCCGCGGGTGATGAGGATCTGCTTGCCGATGCTGACGACCTCTATGAGCTTGGAGGGATTGGAATCGAGGTCAATCATGTTCGCGGCCTCTTTGGCCGCGGCGGTCCCCGAGTTCATGGCCAGGCCCACATCGGCCTGGGCGAGTGCAGGGGCATCGTTCGTGCCATCGCCGGTCATGGCAACCATGCGCCCCTGGCGCTGTTGATCGCGGATGATGCGGATCTTGTCTTCCGGCTTCGCTTCGGCCACATAGCTGTCCACCCCGGCCTCTTTGGCGATGGTGGCGGCGGTAAGGGTGTTATCGCCCGTGATCATGATGGTCTTGATGCCCATCTTGCGGAACTCCTCAAAGCGCTCGCGCATGCCGGGCTTCACGGTGTCCTTGAGATAGGCGACGCCGACGATCCTCTTATCTATGGCAAGGGCGAGAGGGGTGCCGCCTTCGCCGGAGATGCGGGCCACGATCTGCTGGAGATCGTCCGGGGCGCGATCGGGGGAGAGGGCGATGACGGCGTCCACCGCGCCTTTAACGTAGTAGCGCCCGTCCTGGATAACGCCGCTGATACGGGTGCGGGGATCGAACTTGATGATCTCGGCCGTGGCGCTGAGGCTGCGTTCGGCGGGAGCGCCCATCTGTTCGGCGAGGGCCAGGAGGCTTTTGCCCTCGGGCGTCTCATCGGCAAGGCTGGACATGCGAGCGGCAATGAGGGCCACCAGTTTCTGATTGCCGCCGACAGGATGGATCTCCGCGGCGAGGCGGTTGCCATAGGTGATGGTGCCGGTTTTGTCCAGGAGGAGGGTATCCACATCGCCCGCCGCCTCAATGGCTCGGCCGGAGAGGGCGAGGACATTGAAGCGCGTAAGGCGATCCATCCCGGCGATGCCGATGGCGGAGGCGAGGCCGCCTATGGTGGTGGTGACAAGGACGACGAGGGCGGAGAGGAGCACGACGACGGAGACTTCCGTGTCCGAGTAATCGAGGAGGGGCTGGATGGTGATGACGGAGAGGGTGAAGATGATGGTGAGGCCGGCGATGAGGATGGTGAGGGAGATTTCGTTCGGCGTTTTGCGGCGGTGGGCGCCTTCCACGAGGGCGATCATCTTATCGAGGAAGGTGCCGCCGGGATCAGCGGAGACGCGGACGCGAAGGGAGCCCGAGGCGAGGAGGGTTCCGCCGGTGACGGTGGAGCGGACATCGGTCCCCGGCTCCTTGAGGACGGGAGCGGATTCGCCGGTGATGGCCGCCTCGTTCACGAAGGCAGCACCGCCGATAACTTCGCCATCAGCAGGGATAATTTCACCTTCGCCGATGACGATGTAATCGCCGCTGCGAAGGCTGGACGAGGGAACGCTCTCCTCACGGAGGCCGCGCAGCCGCCGGGCGGGAACGTCTTTCCTGGTGGCGCGGAGGGTTTCCGCCTGCGCGCGGCCTCGAGCTTCGGCGAGGGATTCGGAGAAGTTGCCGAAGAGGGCCGTCAGCCAAAGCCAGATGGCTATCTGCAGGGAGAAGCGGAAGCTTTCGCCGCTGACGACGTTTTGGATCAGGAAGCCGCTGACCATGAGGGCTGAGATTTCCACCAGGAGCATCATCGGGTTGCGCAGCAGGGTGCGCGGGTCCAGCTTGCGAAAGGCGTCCAGGGCGGCGCGGCGCATCAGCGACCACGTCCACAATCGCACGCCCGCCTTCCGCGCGGCGGCAAGGGACTTCATCTCGCGAGCCGTGGGCGAGGTGCGCGCCAAGGCGGCGGCGGGGCCTGTTGGATCCGGACGAAGGTTGGCAGGGGGCTGGTTCATAGGCGCTTCAGAGCAGCAAGTGCTCAACGATGGGGCCTAAAGCGAGGGCGGGGAAGAAGCTCAACGCGCCGACGACGAGGATGATGCCGATCACGAGGGCGATATAGAGGGGGCCATCGGTCGGCAGGGTGCCGAGGGTGGCAGGAAGGCGCTCTTTCCTGGCCATGGAGCCCCCGACGGCGAGCATGGGGAAGAGGACGAGATAGCGGCCCGCAAAGATAGCGATGCCTATGGTGTAGTTATAGAAATCCGTGTTGGAGTTCAGACCGCTGAAGGCCGCGCCGTTGTTGGAGCCTGCGGAGCTGTACGCGAAGAAGATCTCCGTCAGTCCATGAGGGCCGGGGTTGAGGATGCTCTCCGTCCCGGCGCGGCTCGCCGCGGCTATGCCGGTGAAGACTAGGATGGAGATAGTGAGCGCAAGCATCCCGGCCATGAGCATCTTCATCTCGAAGGGCTCGAGCTTTTTGCCGAGGTATTCCGGGGTGCGGCCAGCCATGAGCCCCCCGACGAAGACGGCCATGAGGGCAAAGATCATCATGCTCACGAGCCCGACGCCCGTCCCGCCAAAGACGGCCTGCCCCGTCACCATATAGAAGATGGGAACGATGGAGGCGATGGGCATCATGCTGCTCATGGCGCTGCTCGTGGCTCCCGTTGAGGAGGCGACGCTGGCGTTGGTGAAGGCGGAGGTCTGGACGATGCCGAATCTGGTCTCCTTCCCTTCCATGTTCCCGCCCGCCTGCTCAGAAGTCGCCTCCTGGCTGATGCCGACAGCCTCGAAGCGGGGGTTGCCATCCTGCTCGAATATCTGGGTGACGGCGAGGCAGCTTGCAAAGAGGATGACCATGACGGCGAGCAGCGCCCATCCCTTTTTTGTTTCTCCGGCGTACTTCCCGAAGACATAAGTCATGGCAGATGGGACGGCGAGCATCGCGATCATCTGGATGAGGTTGGTCCAGTGGTTCGGATTCTCGTAAGGATGGGCGGAGTTAGCGTTGAAGAAGCCGCCGCCGTTCGTCCCGAAGGTCTTGATAGCCTCCTGGGAGGCGACCGGGCCTTGAGCGATGGACTGGGCGCCTCCCTCCAGGGTGGTGATGTCCACGGCGGCTCGAAGGTTTTGAGGAACGCCTTGCCAGATGAAGAAGAGGGCGATGAGGGCGGCGATCGGCAGGAAGATGTACAGTGTGGCGCGGGTGAGGTCTACCCAGCAGTTGCCGATGGTGGCGGAGGTGCGTCGCGTGAGACCTCGGATGAGGGCGATCGCAACGCTTGTGCCGACCGCGGCGGCAGCGAAGTTCTGGACGGCCACGCCGATCATCTGGCTCAAGTGGCTCACGCCCTGCTCGGGACTGAGGGCCTGCCAATTGGTGGGGCTGATGAAGCTGAGGGCCATGTTGAAGGCGAGAGGCGCGGGGATGCCATCGAAACCTTGCGGGTTCAACGGCAGAACGCCCTGAAGCCGGAAGAGGACGAAGAGGAAGAGGGCGCAAGCGAAACCAAAGACAAGGAGCCCGATGGCGTAGCTTGCCCAGTGCTGTTCTTCATCCGGGTCTATGCGGCAGGCGCCGTAGATGAGGCTCTCCACCGGCTGGAGGAGGCGGCTCAAGAAGGTGCGCTCGCCTTGAAAGACCCTGGTCATATAGAGGCCCAGGGGCTTGGTCAGCAGGATCGCCGTGCCAAGGAGGACGAAGGCGGTGACAACGGCGGGTGAAGTCATCGCAGCACCGCTAGAACCATTCGGGTTTCACGAGGACCACGATGAGATAGATGATAAGCACGATGCCGATGAGGAGGAAGGCGATGTGATCGGCGGCCATCAGGAGTCTCCCGATGCGCGGAGGAAGAGGAGTAGGGGGATGAGCACCGAGGCGAAGAGCGCGGCGAAGAAGAGGACAGCGATGAGGTCGCTCAAGGAGCGGGCACCCTTGTGATGCGGTAGCGCATAGCGTTGTTATGCCGGTGTGCTGCGCGCCGGGTCGCTATCACCGGCGACGAGGCGGAGGAGCGCTTCAAGGGGGAAAGGCTTGGGCAGGTAGGCGATCGGCTTCAACTCCTCCAATCGTGTTCTCGGGATGCGCACAGCGGAGACGACGATGGTAGGAACGGACCTCCCTTGTTGCTGGAGGTCCCGGAGGACATCGAGGCCGCTGCCGTCCGGGAGACTGACATCGAGCAGCATCAGATCAGGAAGGGCTCTGTTTAGGGAAGCGCGGGCCTCGGCGGCTGTTGCGGCCTCATGCACTTCGTGGCCTCTGCCGGTGAGATTCCGAACGATGAGCCGCCGTAGGATCGGCTCGTCTTCCACAATCAGGATGCGGCGGTACATGACCTGCTCCCGCGCGATTGCGACCAGCCTTGATTCACGAAGTCGCCCACTATCTTCGAGTGCTAACGGATGTCTGTCAACTGGTGCTGGATGTGTCACACCGGCCTTACCTGCCGGAGCGAGCCCTTATGCTCGCCTAATGGAAGGGTAAAGACGAAACGTGCGCCGCCTTCCGGCCTGTTCTCCGCCTTGATGGTCCCGCCGTGGGCCTCCACCAGGCCTTTGACGACGGCTAGGCCGAGGCCGCTGCCGCCGGTCTTTTTGCCCTGCTCCGGATCCCGGTAGAAGGCCTCGAAGACGCGGGGGAGGGAGGCCGGCGCTATGCCGGGGCCGTTATCGGCCACCTGGATGGCGACCTGTCCATCGGCCACCCTCGCGGAGATGGTAATCACGGTGCCGGGCGGCGTGTATTTGACGGCGTTCTCGATGAGATTCGTGAGGACTTGATCAATCTCCACCGGATCCAAAGGGACCAGCGGGAGATTGTCCGGGATCGCAGTGGTGATGCGATGGTCGGCCGCGGCGCTCTGGAGGCGTTCCACCACGGCATCAACGGCCGCCCGGACCGAGGTGGGCGTCTTGTCCGGACGGAGGATGCCGCCTTCGATGCGGGAGAGGTCTAGGAGGTTTTGGACGATGCGGTTGAGGCGCTTTGCCTCTTCTTCGATCGCCTCTGCAAAGTCCGCCAGCTCCTGGTCTGACCAACGGACATCGGCTTGGCGCATGCTGCCTGCGGAGGTCATGATGGAGGCTAGGGGGGTGCGCAGATCGTGGGAGACGGCGTTGATGAGGGCGGTTTTGAGGTCGTCGGCGCGGCGGAGGATTTCCACCTCCGTGGCCTCTTTCTGGAGCCGCTGGCGCTCTATGCCCAAGCCAAGCTGTTTGGCTATGGCTGAGAGAAGGCGCGCATCCGGCTCGGTGAGGCCTGGCGCGTCCGGACGGAGCACCAGAACCAGAACGCCCGCAGGCTGTCCGTGGACGCGCACCGGCACAACGCTGAGCCGGTTGACGGTCTTTCGGATAAAGGGGCGGAGGATGGGGATGGGCACGGGCACCGCCGGGAGACGGGAGAAGATGACAGTGCGGCGGATGGTGGTGGCCGGAATGGGGACTGAGGGTATCCAGTCCTGCACGAGCTTGCGGCTGAAGACTTGGGCCGGCTGAAGGACGACGGGTATCCATGTGCCCGGGAGCCCGCGCTGCCCTCCGGTGGGCGCCGGGCCCTCCGCAAGGATGTCCACGGGCGTGCGGTCGGCCGAATGGGCCATCTCCAGGGATTCCGGATCGCCGACCTGCGCCGTGGCGCTCTGCTCGTCCCCAGCCGAGATTTCGATGAGGACAGCGCCGAGCTGGAGCTCGGTGTGCAGGCGCTCCGCCATGATCTGCAGGGTCTCGCGGAGGTCGTATTCGCTCATGAGGCGGACGAGGTCGTAGAGCAGGGAGGCTTCGCGCTCGCGCTCCTTGGCCTCCTGGGCCTTGCTGCGCTGGCGGGCGGCGAGTTGGCCCGTGACGAGGGCCGTGAGGAGGAAGATCATCAGGGCTGTCCAGTCATCGCCGCCGAACTCGAAGAGGACAGGCTCGTTTTCAGAGAAGAAGGAATCGAAGGTGAAGATGGAGAGGAGGGCGGCGAGGACGGCCGGGCCGCTGCCGAAGGCGACAGCGGCGACGATGACGCCGACGAGGTAGATGACCTCGATATTCGGAATGCCCAGGCGGCTTTTCGCGAAGGCGACGAGGAGGCTGGTGACGGCGACAGTCGCCACTGCTCCCGGGTAGCCGACCCATATCTTCCTGGCGACTTTATCGAGTTGTTCGAGTCTGACCACGCTGCTGCCTTGAAGTGCGCTTATCCGATTGTACTCCGCGAGGGCCTGCGCGGCAGCATGAAGCGTCGCTCATAGGTCAGCACCAGCTCCTGGTTCTGGTTGGTGACGCGCGTCTCAACGTGGACGATGCCCCTATCCGGCTTGCTACGGGAGGGGCGGATATCCAGCACGACCGTCTCGGCGTAGATAGTATCGCCGATGAAGACGGGGGCGTGATGGGCCACGCGTTCGTATGCCAGATTGGCGATGACGGCGCCGCTGAGGTTGGGGATGCTCATGCCGACGGCTGTGCTGAGCACCAGCAGGCCGTTGACCAGCCGCTGGCCGTGCTGTGACGCTGCGGAATACGCCCTATCTATGTGGAGCGGCTGGTGATTCATTGTCGCGAGGCTGAAGAAGTCATTTTGCCATTCCGTCATGGTGCGCCCGGGCCAATGGACAAAGCGGTCGCCCGGCTCAAGCTCTTCAAGGTAGCGCTCGAAAAGAGTGCGCTCATCGTGTTCCATGCGGGCCTCCAGGGCCAGATTTCTTGACTCGGCCCATTGTGTTCCGTAGACTCATCCAACCGCAAGCCTGAGGCATTATCAAGGAGACCGCAATGATTCTCGAACGACTGACGCTCAAGGGGAAGACGGCGATCGTCTCTGGAGCCGGAGGCGGCGGCATCGGCACGACAACGTGCCTCGCCCTGGCGGAGGCCGGAGCGAACATCGTGGCGGTGGACATCTTTCAGGACCGGCTGCAGGATACGGAACAGCGAGTGAAGGCCCTGGGGCGCGAGTGCTTGGGCGTGATCGCGGACCTGACGAAGCGGAGCGACATCCAGAACGCCGTGGCCCAAGGGGTGAAGAAGTTCGGCGCGATCCACTGTGTGGCGAACGTCGCGGGCGGCATGCGGCCCGATGAGCGCGGCGAGCTGGAGAACTTCCCCGAGGACAAGTTCGACCATGTGGTGGCCATGAATCTGAAGTACATCTACATGATGAACCAGGCTGTGGCGAAGCACATGATCGAAAAGGCGATCCCCGGCACCATGGCCAGCGTGGCCTCAGTGAGCGGCGTGGGCGGCGCGGCCTATCACGCCCCCTACGGCGCGGCGAAGGCCGGTCTTATCGCGATCACCAAGTCCATGGCAGTGGAGTGGGGGGTTTACGGGATCCGGGTGAACGCCCTTGCGCCTGGAGCGGTGAAGACGCCGCGCGCGGTAGCCGGCAACACGGTGGACATGGATACGCGCGCCAAGACGACCATTCCCATCGGACGGGCGTGCGAGCCGGACGAGATCGCGGCAGGTCTGCTCTTCCTCCTTTCGCCGCTGGCGAGTGCTATATCAGGGCATACGCTGGTGGTGGATGGCGGCGCGACCTCCAAGTTCGCCTTTGGCGGCCCCAACGACAAGCACGCCTCACGATCGAACATCCGCGAAGCGCCGCGCCCGTAATCGTCGGGCTGTGAACAGTCCGCGTAAGGCTGAGCGGGACTCTTCGCCATTTCCTTGACGCGCCGCAGTCGTGGGTCGTAGACTGCCGCCCTCCAGATGGTTTCCAAAGGAGGCGGCATGATTCTCGAACGATTGAGCCTTAGAGGCAAGACGGCCATCGTTTCCGGCGCGGGCGGTGAAGGGATCGGCACGGCGACATCGCTCGCCCTTGCAGAGGCGGGGGCGAAGGTGGTCGCGGTGGACATCGCCGCCGAGCGCGTGCAGGACACGGAACGCAGGCTCCGCGCGATGGGCGGCGAGTGCTTGGGCATCCAGGCCGACCTTCGGAAGAAGAGCGAAGTTGATCGCATCATCGCGCAAGCGGTGCAGCGCTACGGCGGCGTGCATTGCCTCGCAAACGTGGCGGGCGGCATGCAGCCTGGGCAATGGGGCAGGCTGGAAGACTACGGAGAGCGGGAGTTCGACGACGTCATTAGCCTGAACCTGCGCTATGTCTTCCTCATCTGCCAGGCGGTGGCCAAGCACATGATCGAACGGCAGATCAGGGGAACGATGGTCAGCGTCGCCTCGGTCAGCGGGATCGCGAGCGCGCCCTACCATGCGCCGTACGGCGCGGCGAAGGCCGGGCTGATGGCGCTGACGCGCTCCATGGCGATCGAGTGGTCGGCCTACGGCATCCGGGCGAACGCCCTTGCTCCGGGATCGGTGAAGACGCCGCGGGCGATGGCAGGCAGCGCCATGGACATGGACGAGCGGGCGAAGGGAAACATCCCCATTGGGCGCGTCTGCCAGCCGGACGAGATCGCGGCTGGCATCTTGTTTCTCCTCTCGCCGCTTTCAAGCGCCATCTCAGGGCAGACGCTCATCGTGGACGGGGCGGCAACGGCGAAGTTTCCCCTCATGGGGCAAACGAACAAGTATGCGCCGGAGGTGCGAGTGGAGGCTCCCAGGCCCTAGGCTTTGCGCTCTCCCTGACGCCAGACTTCCAGGAAGCGCTGGCAGGCAGTCACGAAGCTGAGGATGGCCGTGATGTAAAGGAAGGCCGTCATGAAGCCGGAGATGAGGCCGATGCCGATGAGGATGATGCGCTCCGGCCTGGTGACGATGCCGCTGGTGCAGGGATAGTCCAACCCTTCGGCGCGGGCTTTGACGTAGCTGACCATGGAGGTCCAGATCAGCACCGCGACGGTGAGCATCGCCTCTTCATGTTCGCCTGTACCCAGGAAGTGGGCCAATAGGCCGAAGAAGATGGCCGCTTCCGAGACGCGATCCAGGTTGGAGTCCAGGAATGCGCCAAGCTTTGTGGCGCGGTTGGTGCGGCGGGCGAGGGCGCCATCCAGCAGGTCAATGGCGCTGCCGGCCAGAATCAGGATGCCGCCCCAGACCAGGTGATCCGCCCAGAGAAGCGCGCCCGCGCCGATGCTGGCCAGCAAGCCCAGGATCGTGATCTGATTCGGGGTGACGCCCATGCGATCCAGCATGCCGACTATGGGGTCAATGATGCCGGAGAGCATCGCGCGGCTCCGCCCGCGAAGGCGCTCGAAGAGCGTCGTTTGTGCGGCGGTCATGGCTTCTTTTCGATCCTATCGAGCGCGCCACGCTCATCGAGGAGGCGTTCGTAATAGTTGTAGACCTGGCGTGCGACCTTTGGCCAGCCGTAGGCTTGCGCATGGAGGCGTCCCCGAGCTCCCATAGCGCGGCGCTGGTCAGGATTCTGCATCAGTTCCACGATGGCGGCGGCCAGCGCTTGGTCATCCTGAGGCTCCACCAGCAGGCCTTGAACGCCGTGCTGCATAACGCCGGCATAGCCTGGGATGTTGGAGGCGATGATGGGACGCTCGGTCGCCATTGCTTCCAGGAGGACGATGCCAAAGCTTTCACCGCCGGTGGCGGGGGAGATGAAAATATCAGCGGTGCGGTAGTAGCGCGGCAGCTCGGCATAGTCAACGCCGCCGACGATTTCGATGTCGTCTAGCACACGCTCGCCAAGGACGCGCTCAGAGGCGGGATCGAGCTTGCCGGGGCCGATGATGATGAGGCGGATCTGAGGGTACTCCCACTTGAGACGCCCGTAGGCCGAGATGAGGTACCGGAGGCCTTTGCGCTTCTCCATCCGGCCGACAAAGACGATGTTGAGCTTTCCATCCATATAGCTTTCGATGGGCTGAACGTCCGGCCGGAAATGATCGAGGTTGATGCCGTTAGGGATGATGTTGTAGTACCCGGGGAAGTACTTGCCGATAAGGTCGGCGGCGGCTTGGGAGACAGCGATCTTCCCGTGAAGGTTTCGGAACCAGCGTTTCATGAGGGGCTTGGCGGAGCGATAGCCCCTGCTGCGGGGAACATAGGCGTGGAACGTGCCGACGTTCAAGGTATGAGAGTTGCGGAGGAAGGAGATCGTCAGAGCGGAGACGAGGGGCTCGTGCAGATGGACAACATCGAACTCTTCCTCTTCCAGAAGCGCCCTCACCTGGGGCCCGCGATGGAGAGAGAAGGTAGGGCGGGCGATGGAGCCGGCGATAGGGAGGGGAATCGGCTTGCCGATGGTGACAAGGTTGGGCGTGGCCAACTCCCGCGCAGGCTTAGAGGACGGCGAAACGATGGTCGTGCGGTGGCCCATCCGCTGGAGTTCATCGGAGAGGGAGCGGATGTGGTTCTTCACGCCGCCGGGATAAGCCCAGTCGTACGGAGAGACGAGCGCGATTTTCATATGGACTCGATAACTATGGACTACCGTGAGGAAAGATTCAAGGCTTGCCGTTCAAGCTCTCCGTGGCGGGTTGCTGTTGCATCGCCGCTGGCCTCTCAGGGAGGTCAGAGAGCCAGATTGGGTGAAAGGCCATCCACTGGCCGGGCTGGGAGCGGATATGCCGCTCCAGGGAAGGCACAAGCTCCGCTATGACCGCTTGGGCCTCCTTCGGCTTGCCGTCAGCCATCGTGGCGATGGGGGCTTCTATGATGATCTTGTAGCGCTTTCTCCCACGGCGAAGGGTGTAGGCAGGGAGCAGGGTGGCTCCCGTTCGTAGCGCCATCTCTGCCGCGCCGGTGGGGAGCAGGGAGGGCTCTCCAAAGAGGGGGGTGACGATGCCGTTGCCCTGGATAGCCCGATCTATGGTGACGGCGACGGCTTCGCCTTTTTGCAGCGCGCGAAAGGCGGCGCGCAAGCCGCTGGACGTGGCCGTTTCAATGGCAAGGCCCTGGATGGAGCGTTTGTGGGTGAACCAATCGTGCAGGCGCGGCGGCTGTAGCTGCTCTACGATCAAGGTGAGGGGGACGCCGCGGGCAAGGGAGAGTTGGGCGGCAAGGTCCGGCACCCCCAGATGCGCCGAGGCAAGCACGACTCCTTTACCCTCCCGCAGGGCCTGCTCCAGATGGGGAAGGCCTTCTAAAACGATGCGCTTGTTGAGCTTGGCGGGGCTTGTTCGCGGCATGCGGACGAGGTCATAGTAGTAGGCGGTGAGGGAGCAAAAGGCCTGCCGGGTGGCGCGCTCCACCTGGGAGGCGCTCGCTGCGGGGCCAAGGGCGCGGCGCATGTTGGCGCGGACCAGGCGGCGGCTCTTCCCTCCGAAGCAGTACATGATCTGGCCGAAGGCGAGAGCGATGGGGTAGCCGATGACTGATGGAAGCCATCCCACGGCGAAGACCAGGGTTTTGAGGAAGAGGAGTTTATCCATCTATGACGCCTTCGGGGTCCGGCCCTGGTCCAAGGGTCTCCGCGATGCGGGAGCCGAGCAGAACCTTTGACGGCTTCCACATTTCGCCCGTCTTGTCTTTAGTGAGCAGGGCTACCATCTCCCCTGCGAAGTCATAGGCGCGGCACTGGGTGTGCGACGTGGGCGCGAACTCCACGCTATGGAAGTATTGCCCCTGCCCGATGGCGCGCACATCGGCATCCGAGACGATGGCGGCAGGGAGGTGGAGAAGCAAGAGATCGGCGGGGTAGAGGAGTCGATCAAGGAAGCCTTCGCGGGCCGCCTCTTCGAGCTGTTCGATGGTGAGCGCTTCCTCAATCGAGAAAGGTCCCACCCGGCGGCGTTCCAGGGAGGCGAGATAGGCGCCGCAGCCAAGCGCTTGGCCGAGCTCATGGGCGATGGAGCGGATGTAGGTCCCGCGCCCGCATTCGATGTCCAGGGTCAAAAGCGGCGGCGACCAGTCCAGCAGATCTATCCGCTTGACGTGAACGGTCCGCTCGGCGCGCTCAACCTCTTTCCCGGCGCGCGCCATCTTGTAGAGGGGCTGGCCGTGGCGTTTCACGGCGCTGAACATCGGCGGGCGCTGGAGGATGAAGCCCTGGAAGCGCGGCAGGGCCTCGCGTACCGCCTCCAGGCTTATGCGCCCAGCATCTCCTGCAGGCGTGATTTCGCCCTCACGGTCATAGGTGCTGGAGGTGGCGCCCATGGAAATCGTGGCTCGGTAGACCTTGGCCACGTCCAGCAGGTATTCGCTGACGCGGGTGGCGTGGCCGAGGAGGATGGGGAGGACGCCTGAGGCCTGGGGATCGAGGGTGCCGCCGTGGCCGGCGCGCTCTGCGTTGGTGAGGCGCTTCACCAGGCGCACCATATCGTGCGAGGTGGGGCCGACGGGCTTCAGGATGCTGAGGATGCCATCCATGGGCGATGCCAAGGGCGAAAGGCTACTTCCTGCGGCGACCCTTGGAAGCTGTGTTGAGATTGGCGGCCTCTTCCTTCATGAGAGAGAGGAGGCGCGCGCCCTCTTCGATGGAGTCGTCGCGCTCGAAGGTCAGTTTGGGGATGTAGCGCATGACGAGGCGGTCTTTCAATCGGTGGTGGAGGAAGGCCGCCGCCGCTTGCAGGCCTTCGATGGTCTGTTTCTTCTGCTGTTCATCGCCCAGAACGCTGACATAGACGCGGGCGCTTAGAAGGTCAGGGCTGACGACGACTTCTGTGATGCTGGTGACCTCGGCCAGGCGGGGGTCCCGCACCTCGCGTCGGATGAGTTCGCTCAGCTCTTCGCGGATCAAATCGTTCACGCGGCTCTGGCGTCTGCTGGGCATAGGCGCGCTCCTGGCCGTAGGATGCAAGCCTCCGCACACCCGTGCGGAGGCGAGAAGTGATTAGCCCTGCTTTTCGAGCCGGAAGAATTCCAGGCGGTCGCCTTCTTGGAAATCCTGGATGTCTTCTACGCCGACGCCGCATTCCAGGCCGGAGGTCACCTCGCGCACGTCATCCTTGAAGCGCCGCAGGGAGACGATTGCTCCCTTGCCGATGACTTTGTTTTTGCGCAGAACTTTGGCCGATGAGCCGCGAGCGGCCTTGCCGTCTGTGATGTAGCAGCCGGCGATGAGACGCTTCTGTGCCTTGAAGCTGGCGCGAACTTCGGCGTGGCCTTCGATGACCTCTTTGAAGACCGGCTCCAGGATGCCTTCCAGAGCCTTTTTCATGTCCTCAACCATGGTGTAAATGATGTCATAGGTGCGGACGGGGACGCCTTCCGATTCCGCCAGGCGCTTGGCCCCAGGCTCCACTTTGCTGTTGAAGCCCACGATCATGGCCTTTGAGGCGACGGCCAGAAGGACATCGGACTCATTGATGGAGCCTGCGGCAGCGTGCAGGACGCGCACCTTGGCCTTCTCCGTGGATGTGCGCTCAACGGAGTTGCGCACTGGGTCAACCGAGCCTTGCACATCCGTCTTAATGATGAGCGGAAGCTCCTTGTGCTGGGTCGTGCCCGCGCCCACTTCTTGCAGGAGACCTTTGGCGAGCATGGGCTGTTTGCGTCCGGCTTGAAGCTTCTCTAAGTGGGCCTTCATCTCTGCGTCAGAGGCAAAGGCAATCACTGGGTCGCCGGCTTTGGGGATGGAGGTGAAGCCGAGAACCTCCACAGGGGTGGAGGGCCCTGCCGATTTGAGGCGCTTGCCTTGATCATCCAGCAAGGCTCGGATCTTGCCGCTGGCTTCACCGGCAACAACGGGGTCGCCGACGCTCAAGGTGCCGTTTTGCACGAGGATGGAGGCGACTGGGCCGCGCGAGCGGTCCACATGCGCTTCGATGATGACACCGGTGGCGAGCTGGTCCGGATCGGCCTTGAGATCGGCCACTTCGGCGACGAGGAGGATGGTATCCAGCAGGTCTTGGATGCCCTTGCCGGTCTTGGCGGAGACGGGAACGCCGATGGCCTGTCCGCCGAACTCTTCAAGGAGCAGGCCCTTCTCCAAAAGTTGCGTCTTGACGCGATTCGGGTCGGCCTCCGGCTTGTCGATCTTGTTGATGGCGACGATGACAGGGACGTTGGCGGCTTTGGCGTGGTCCATCGCTTCAATGGTTTGGGGCATGACGCCATCGTCCGCGGCGACGACGAGGATGGCGATGTCAGTGGCCTTTGCGCCGCGGGCGCGCATGGCGGTGAAGGCCTCATGGCCCGGAGTATCGAGGAAAGTGATGGGCTTGCCCTGCGCCGCGACCTGGTAGGCGCCGATATGCTGGGTGATGCCGCCCGCCTCTGATGCCGCGACCTTGGTCTTGCGGATGGCGTCCAGGAGCGATGTTTTGCCGTGGTCCACGTGGCCCAGGATCGTGACGATGGGCGGCCGGGTCTGTAGATTGCCGGTGGCCTGCGCCCCGGAAGCTGTTTGTACCGTCGCCGTCTCCTTGGCCGTCTCCTGCATCGGCCGGTAGCCGAGCGATGCGGCGATAGTGGCGGCGGTATCGAAGTTCACGGCTTGGCTGAGGTTCGCCATGATGCCGATGCGCATGAGCTGCTTGATGAGGTCTATGCCGGAGATCTTGAGGCGTGTCGCAAGCTCCTGAACGGTGATCGTCTGAGGCAACTGGACAGGACCAAGGCTTCCAGGCGCTGGAGCCGTGGGAGCTTGGGCGGGCGGCGCGGCTTGAGGCGGAGGCGCCTTGGCTCGAGAAGGCGGTGGCGCGTGCGGACGTGGCGGAGCATTGCCGCCGAACCTTCGCTGTTGTGGACTCATCGGTCGTCTCCTACCTGACGCTCGTTTGGCTCAGGCTGGCCGCTAAACGTGTCATGTCTTCCTGCGAAAGCTTCACTTTCAATACCGATTCCAGTCTCCCCTTCTTCAGCACTGCCTCCCGGCAGGAGGCCTTTTCGCACAGATACGCGCCGCGTCCTGCGCGCTTGCCCGTGGGGTCTGCGCTTACCGCGCCCGAAGGCTCGCGCACGATGCGGAGCAACCCTCTCTTTTCGCCGGGCTCACCGCAGATGATGCAGTGGCGCTGGGGAACGTGCCGTGGTGCCTGCATGGCCGCTCACCTCTGTGACAAAGATGAACGGGCTATTCTTCCTCGTAGGCAAGGTCTTCTATGCGGCCGCCCTTGCGGCGCTTGGTGTCCCCGCCTTCCCGCTTTTTGCCGCCTTTGCCGCCCTTGCCGCCGCGAAATTCGGCGATGTCCTCCGCGAAGCGGATCTGGGAGGCGGAGGGAGCCGCCTGCGGCACCTTCCAGGTAGCCTCGGAGGCCAGCGCTTCGGCAAGCGTAGGGGCCTCTGCAGAGGCGGGAGCCTCCGCAGGCGTAGCTTGGGCTGCGGCCTGAACGGGCGGAGCCTCGGCCGTAACGGACGTTGGAACGGAGGGCGGCGGTTGGACCGGCTTTGGCTGGGCCGCTCTGGCGCGCTCTGCGATCTCCGCAGGCGGCGCTTGCGGCTTGCCGAGGTCAATCTTCTGCGCCTCCGCCTCTGAGGCGGACTTGATGTCTATGCGCCAGCCGGTGAGCTTGGCGGCTAGGCGCGCGTTCTGCCCCTCTCGGCCGATGGCCAGGGAGAGCATCTTGTCCGGCACCACGACGATGGCCGTATTTTCGCCCTGCTTGGCGGCAACGTGCATCACCTGGGCAGGCGCCAGCGCGCGAGCGATGAAGGCGGCAGGATCCGCCGACCATTCGACAACGTCTATCTTCTCGCCGTGGAGCTCGTTCACGATGTTCTGGATTCGCACACCGCGAAGGCCCACGCAGGCGCCCACGGGGTCCACGCGCTCCTGGTTGGAGGAGACAGCGACTTTGGAGCGGAAGCCTGGCTCGCGAGCGATGGCCTTGATCTCTACGATCTTATTGAGGACCTCCGGCACCTCAAGCTCAAAAAGGCGCTTGAGGAGATTCTTATGGGTGCGGGAGACGACGATTTGCGGCCCGCGGGTGGATTTGCCGACTTCGAGGATGAGGACCTTGAGGCGCTGGCTGGGTCGGTAGCGCTCGGAAGGAGTCTGCTCCGCTGGGGGCATCACGGCCTCGGCGCGGCCTAGGTCGAGGATGACGGAGCGGCCATCGAAGCGCTGGACGACGGCGGAGACAACATCGCCCTCCTTGGTGGCGTACTCGGAGAAGACGATATCGCGCTCAGCCTCGCGAAGGCGCTGGATAACGACCTGCTTGGCTGTTTGCGCGGCGATGCGTCCGGCATTCGCGGGCGTCACCTCTTTTTCAAAGACATAGCCCAACTGGACGTCCGGCTTCAGTTTCTGTGCGTCGCTCAGCGATACCTGGCTGTTGGCATCTTCCACTGCGCCATCGGCCACCACGGTGCGTTTGGCAAAGACATGCACCTCTCCTGTGGTGAAGGAGATGCGCACGGCCAGGTCCATATCGGCCAGGTAGTCCTTCTTGAAGGCGGAGATCAGCGCCGCCTCAACGGCGTTCAAGACAACGTCACGGGGAAGGTTGCGCTCGGCGGCGAGCTGCGTGATGGCGATGATGAATTCGCTTTTCATCTCCGCTATACCTACCTTTCCATGCCCCGAGAACAAAGAAAGTGGGGTGAACCCCACTTTCGTGTGCGCACGGGAACGTGCTAAGCAGGGGCATTATAGCAATGAGTCAGGGCCAGACGCAAGGAAGCCACGAGCGCCCTCCTGGTTTCAATCTGTTGTCGGCTCCTGGTAGGATAGAGGGCGATGAACGGCCTTCTACAGTCAGTGCGCTCTGCGCCAAGGCTGGGCGTGCTCCTCCTTTTTGTCACCTTTTTCTCTCTGTACGCCTTCTTTGCCGCCCCTGGCATTACCTGGAGCAACGCCGCCGCCGATGGTGCGGAGTTGGCGACGGTGGTCCGAACCTGGGGGGTTGCCCACCCTTCCGGCTACCCGACTTATATCTTGTTCGGAAAGGTGTTTGAACTCGTTCCAATAGGAGACCCGGCCCATCGCCTGGCTTTGATGTCGGCCTTCTTTGGCGCTTGCGCCGTGAGCGTAACCTACCTTTTGGGGCGCCTGTTCTGTTCGCTCCCTGAAAAAGGGGAGGTGCGGTACACGACCCGTACTCAAGGCGGTGGAGGCTTCCGGCTTGCAGGGCTCAGCAGAAAGTTTGGCCCCATTCTCGGAGCGGTCGCCCTGGGCTGTTCACCGATCTTCTGGGGCCAGGCCCTTGTTCCCGAGGTCTATACACTTAACGCCTTCTTTGTCACAGTCGTCCTGTGGCTGCTCCTCTCCTGGCTCTGGGAGCCGAACATCCACCGCACCGCGCCCTCACGCAAGCCGCTTTTCGCGGCCTTTCTCTTTGGCCTCGGGATGGGCAACCACTTCACCCTGGCGATTGCTGTGGTGCCTGTGGCCGCTGTCGTTCTTTGGACAAAGCGACGGCCTATGCCTCTCCCTTGGCGCAGCATGGCCGGAGCGTTGCTCTTGGGCCTTGCCGTCTACCTCTATCTGCCCATCGCCGCGGCGCAGAACCCGCCTATTAATTGGGGAGACGCCTCCACCGCTTCAGGCTTTCTGTGGCAAGTGAGCGGCAATCCCTACCGGAGCTACGTCTTTGGCGTTGAATCCTCCATCGTCGGCGATCGGGTTGTTGACTGGTTCAAGCAGATGGTTGACCAGTTCCAGGGCATCGGCGTCCTGCTCACCCTCATCGGCCTATGGCGCCTTTGGAGGGCCGATCGAGCGGTCACGGGAGCCTTGGCGCTTTCGTTTATCGTCCTCTCCATCTACGCCACCTTCTATCTAACGGCTGATTCGTACGTCTTTCTCATTCCCAGCGTAGTCATCGGGGTGCTATGCATCGCCCTCGGTGCCCAATTCCTTCTTCGACAGGCGGAGGCGCTGGTTCAAGACACAGGTAGGTGGATAGCAGCGGACGCAGTCTTGGCCTCTATCGCTTTTTTGCTTGTCCCTGGGCTCAGCCTCATCCGCTTTGCTGACGACTACAGCCTTCGCAGCGATGTAGCTGCCCGGAATTACCCGCAGCATGTCTTTTCCCAGGCGCCCTCCGATGCCGTCATCTTAGGAGATGGCGATCAGCGGCTCTTCACGCTCTGGTACCAGCGATATGTGGAGGAGCCGGATTCGGAGCGTATCATCGTCGCGCGGAACCTCCTGCAATTTGAGTGGTATCGCAGGACCTTTGGGGAGCGTCACCCGGAGTTGGGATTGCAGGAGCTTGAGGGTGATTTCCAAACGGTGTTGCGCGGCTTTGTGGAGCGCAACGCCGGTGCGCGGCCTCTATATACGCTGATTTATGATCCGCTCTTGCGCGGGGAGTTCACCCTCCAACTGGAAGGGCCCGCCTACCGGATCTTGCCGAAGGCTGCTCCGAACTAGGCAAGCATCTTCTGCTTACGGCTGTTCATATAGTCCACCAGGATGTACTGGCCCAGCCGATCTGCCGTCGTGTAGAAGACGCGCCCGCGGTTGATCCGTGTCATCTGCTCGACGAAGTCCACAAGCTGAGAGTTGCGGTCCAGCATGAAGGTGTTGATGACGATGTTTTGCTGCGTGCATCGGCGCACCTCTGCCAAGGTGGAGCGCAAGGTGCGCGGGCTCGGTGGGTACTGCAGGAAGAGCTGACCGCCTTCGATGTGCGCCGTGGGTTCTCCATCGGAAATCATGATGATTTGTCGCGTTCCCACCTTGATGCGGGAAAGGAGCCGCTGGGAGAGCGCCAGGCCGTGCTGGATGTTGGTGTATGGGTCGAACTCATCCCAGGTGAGATAGGGCAGCCGATCCGCCTTTACCTCGCGGGCGTAGGTGGAGAAGCCGACCATAAAGAGCTTGTCCCGAGGGAACTTGGCCCGGATGAGGTTGTCCAGAGCCAGGGCCACCTTCTTAGCGGCGGAGAAGTTCCCGCGCATCGCCATGGAGAGGCTGAGATCGAGCATCAGGACCGTGGACGATTGGCTCAACTCCTCGGCGCGATGGACTTCGAAATCTGTGGCCTCCAGCCGCACCGGAACGCCCGTCCCGCCGCGCTTCACGGCCTTCATCAGCGTCCGCTGGAGATGGGGTGAAAAGGCGTCTCCGAATTCGTAGGGCTTTGTGGCCTCCACCAGGTCCACGCCTGGGCCGGGCTGATCGGTGCTATGGCCGCCGGAGCGGTCGCGCTTGATGAGGGCGAATATCTCCTGCATGGCGCGCTGGCCGATCTTGCGCATGCCCATCGGCGTCAGCTCGATGCGCCCGTTCACAGTGCGGATATAGCCCGCCTCCTCAAGGCGGTCGGTCAGCTTGGCAAGCTGTTCCAGGGCTTTGCGTGCCTCCGGGCCTAGGATCTCGCCCGCCATCTCCTGGTCCACCATCTTCGGCTCGCCCGCCTGCTGCGCGCGCCGGAGCTGCCGCTCCAGCGTGTCCATCTTCCGCAGGTCGTCCATGAACTGGAGGGCGTGGCGGAGATCGAGCTTTTGATCGCCGTAGAAGGTGTGCTCTTCATACTGAAAGGCCGATGGGTGTAGCTGTTCCAGGTTGGCGGCCAGCCGCGCAAGCTCCTGCTGCATCTCCGGGTCGCCCAGGACGCCGTCCATCAGCTCTTGGAGCTGTTTGCTCTGGTCCGGCGGGAGGCTGTTCAACAGGGCCTGCATCTGGCCTATCTGCTGCTGCATCTGCGCCAGCAGGTCGTCCAGGCTTGCGGGCGGGCGATCGCCGAACATCTCGCTGTGGCGCTTGGCGAAGGCGTCAAAGTCCGGCTTCTCCCCGCGCAGCTTCTGCTCTGCAAGGCGGTTCAGGTCGCGGAGCATCTCTTTCATCGCCCTGACCTGTTCCGGTGTGATGCGGCTCAGGTGCTGCGTGAGATCCTTGAAGAGCGCCTGCGCCACCTGTTGCTCCAGCGAGCGCAAAAGCTCATCGAAGGCGGCCTTCGCCTGGGGATCCATGAACTCATAATCGCGCAGGGCTTGGATGGCTCTTGCCGGGTCGTCCTTCGGGATGGCCTCTAGCTTCGCCCTGTTCTGCTCGGCACGCCGCTTCAGATCTTTCAGAAGTTTTTCCTGGAGGTCTTTCCCGAGTTCCTCTTTTGCGCTTGAGCCGTCATTTCCCTTGCCGTCTACGGCGCGCTGCAGTTCGCGCTGGATCCCTGCGCGCTCCCGGCTGGTGATGGCATCGAGCTTCTGCTGGACATCGCGCAGGATGGACGAGGGGTCATGCTGAGAGAGCACTTGCTGGCGCCGCTGCTGGACCCGCTCCAGCAGTTCCTGCGTGCCCATGGTGCGGCTGTGGGAGAACTCGGTGGGGAGTCCCTTGCGCGTCAGCGTGCGGAGGGCGTTGGAGATGTCGCCGTGGGCCAGCAGTTGGTCGGAGAGTTCGCCCAGGACGGCGCTCTCATCAGGCGCGAGGGCCTGCTGCGCCCCGTCCCACCGGCTATAGCGAAAGAGGGGCGGCATACCCTAGCCCCGGTAGCGGTAGGCTCCTTCGACCTTATCCCGGTTCAGCTTGCGGTTGAGGTGCAGGCCCTCCAGGATGAACTCCATGGCGGAGGCGATGCTTGAAGCATCTTCCTGGATATCGAGCTTGCGCATCGCTTCGCGCAGCTCGGGGATATCGTTGAGCTTTTTCACGTAGGCGCTAGACGGCAGAACCTCCGAGACCTCCACCTGCGTCCCGCCATCGAACTTCCCGATGACGCTATCTAAGTCTTGAATCGTGTACCGCTTGTTGAAGACGTTGAGGACGGCCTTCTTGATGAGCTCTTCCAAGAGGCGGCCTTCGCGGCCCTCCTCCACGCTCTCCAGCTCGATCTTGCCGTTGGTGGAGGCGAGGAGATATTGGAGATCGGTGACGCGCGGCACGGCGATGCCTTCCTTGGCGCGGATGGCGCGGCGCACGGCGTTGCTGATCATGCTTTCGTAATTGCAGATGGAGACACGGACGCTGACGCCCGAGCGCTGGTTGATGTCCGGGCTGCGCCGCGCCAGGGAGGTCAGTTCAGCGATGACCTCCTTCATGTAGCGGGGCGCAAAGACCTTGATGCCCGTGTCCTCCGTCGTGTGCGCCTCTTGCTCGACGATGGCGATCTCATGGGCGATGTGCTTAGGGTAGTGAGTGCGGATCAGGGAGCCGTAGCGGTCCTTGAGCGGCGTGATGATGCGCCCGCGGTTGGTGTAGTCCTCCGGGTTGGCGCTGGCCACCACGTAGACGTCCAGCGGGAGGCGCACGCGATAGCCCTTGATCTGGATATCCCGCTCTTCCATGAGGTTGAAGAGGCTCACCTGGATGCGCTCCGTGAGATCAGGCAGTTCATTGATGCAGAAGATGCCGCGATTGTTGCGGGGGATCATGCCGTAGTGGATGGTCAGCTCGTCCGAAAGGTAGCGCCCTTGGGCCACCTTGATGGGGTCAATCTCTCCGATGAGGTCCGCGACGGTGATATCGGGCGTAGCGAGCTTCTCGGCGTAGCGCAGTTCCCGATTGAGCCAGGAGATCGGCGTGTCGTCGCCTTTCTCCTTGATGATGTCCGCCCCGGACTTGGAGATGGGGGCCAGGGGGTTATCGTTCACCTCGCTGCCGTCAATCATCGGGATGTATTCGTCCAGGAGATTGACCATGGCGCGGATGAGGCGCGACTTTGCCTGGCCGCGCTCGCCAAGGAAGATGAGGTCGTGGCCCGCGATGATGGCGTTCTCTATCTGCGGGATGACAGTCTCTTCATAGCCGACGATGCCGGGGAAGAGCTCATGCCCCTTGCGCATCTTCTCGATGAGGTTCCTGCGCAGCTCTTGCTTCACGGTCAGCGATTGCCAGCCTGATTTCTTCAGTTCACCAAGAGTGCGCGCTCGAGAGGTCTTTGGCATGGGGGACACCTCGTCTTGTGTTTACGATCGGTCTGACGGGCGGCAAGAGGGGCGCGACATCGGCTCCGTATCAGGAAAAGAAACGCCCGATGGGGCCACTATACTAGGCGGGGCTAGCGAATAGCAAGTAGCTTGCGCAGCCTGGGCTTAGGCCCGGCTCTTGCGCACTTCTACCGAAACGCCCTTGAGCACGCCTTTGAGGATGGGAAGGCGCGGTTTGCGCACGACAACCTTCACCTCATCGGGCTTGTAGGCGGCGATGATGGTCGTTGCGACCTCTTCAGCTAAGCGTTCAAGGAGGTTGCGGCTGGGGCCTTCCATGATTTGGCGCACCGTCTCATAGACCTTGCCGTAGTCAATCGTCTCTGCCAGGCGGTCGGAGGCGCGCGCTTTGGAGAGATCGGCCTGCATCTCGATGTCCACCTCGAACTGCTGGCCCAGGGACTGCTCTTCGCTGCGCGCGCCGTGGCGGCCGAAGAAGACGAGCCCTTCCAGGCGGATGATGTCTCGTTGTGCCACGGTGCGCTCCTAGTTCGGGGAGATGCGGATGGTGGTGTCGCCGTCGCTTGGCTTGTCGTTCTTGGCGCGCTGCTTGAGGAAGAGGAAGGTCTGCAGGGTGCGATTCTCTCTCGCCAGGATGCTCGCCTCTTTCGTAAGGCGCTCCCCGGCGCTTGTGATTTTCAAGAGCTCTTGTTTCTCCTGGTTGTCAATGGCCATCACGCTGGCGACCAGCAGCGAAAGGCCCTCCGGCTCCACGTTCAGGTCTAGGTTCACACGTTCCCGGTTGGAGAGTGCGGCAAGGAGGTCCAGATGGACCTCAAAGCCCTGACGGACCGCCCGGACACTCTCCTGTACGTCTTTGGCGGCGCCGGCCGTGTATTCGATGTACTCCACATCGGCACGCATGTAGGGACGCTCCTGGGTAATGCGTGTGATGCGGAAGGGGCGCTCGCCGATGGTCTTGATGTTCATGCGCCCGCCTTCCAGCGATTGCATGTCCACGATGCGCGCCGTCGTCCCCATCTCGAAGGGGATCGCCGGGCCGCCCGCTTCCCGCCCCGCACGGATGAGGACGACGCCGAAGTGCGATTTGTCTCGGAGGCATTCGCCGATCATCAGGTTGTAGCGCTCCTCAAAGATGTGGAGCGGCAGATATTGCTTGGGGAATAGGACTGTTCCCAGGGGGAAAAGCGGGATGTTCTGCATGATGCCCATGATCGCCGCTTACGGCTTGATCGCCCTGAAGATGCTGGGCGCGAATTCGGCCAGAAGGGGAGAGGTGACATCGGCCGAGAGATCAATGTGCAGCGGGCTGATGGAGATCCGTTTATTCTTGATGGCCCAGATGTCCGTATCCGGTTCTTCCGTCCACTCAGCCTTGCCTCGCGCCAGCCAGAAATAGAATGCGTCCTGCTTGAAGCTATCCACGCGCTGGAGCGTATCCGTGAAACGGCCCTTTGCCAGCCGTGTGACGCTGACGCCCTCGATGTCGCCCATCGGGATGTTCGGCACATTGACGTTGAGCACCATGGGCCCGGCGAGGGTCTTGTCCTTGAACATCCTAGCGAGGGTCTGCGCTGCCTTTGCCGCCACATCGAACCGCCAATCGCGGATCCCCGCTACGGAGACGGCGATGGACGGGATGTCCCAGAAGTGGGCTTGAAAGGCGGCGCCCACCGTCCCCGAGACCAGGACGTTGTGCCCCGTGTTCGCCCCTTCGTTGATGCCGGAGACCACCAGGTCCACCGGCAGCGGCGGCACGGCCTGCACAGCCAGGATAACGCTGTCTGCAGGGGTGCCTTCAACCATGTAGGCCTTGACGCCGGGAATCCGGGACATCGCCTCTGAGATGCGGACAGGATTATGGAAGGTGATGCCCATGCCCACGCCGCTCTGTTCCCGATCGGGCGCGACGACGGTGACGTTGCCCAGGTCGGTGAGGGCCTGGGCCAAGTGCCAGATGCCTGGGGTGTGCAGGCCGTCATCATTGGTCACGATGATGTTCAAGCGCGCATCTCCTGGGAATCTCGCGATGCCGGGACAAGGGGCTCACGACATTGTAGCGCACGTGAGCCCCGGCTATTCCAGCGTCATATTGTCGATAAGACGCGTCTTGCCGATGCGGACGGCGAGGGAGAGCAGCGCCGCGCCCGAAACGGTGCCGTGCAGCTCGTTGAGCGATTCGGAATCGGCCAGGGAGACGTAGTCCAGCGCGGCAAGGGGCTCTGCCTCTATCGTCTCTTCCACCAGCTTGCGCAGGGTCTCCGCGTTGCGCTTCCCCTCCTGCCAGTGGGAATGCGCGAGGCGCATCCCCTTGATGAGGCAGAGGGCGGCCTTGCGCTCGCGCTCGTTCAGATAGATGTTGCGGCTGCTCATCGCCAGTCCGTCCGGCTCTCGGACGGTGGGGACGATGACGATTTCCACGGGGATGTCCAGGTCTTTCACCATCCGCTTGATGACCCGCACCTGCTGGGCATCCTTCTCCCCAAAGTAAGCGCGGTGCGGCTGGACGATGTTGAAGAGCTTGGCCACAACGGTGTCCACGCCGCGAAAGTGGCCCGGCCGTCGCGCCCCCTCTAGCGGCTCGGCCACCTCGCCGGGGACCATGTAGGTCTCGAAGCCCTTGGGATAGACGACCTCCGGCGAGGGGTTGAAGACGAAGCTCACGCCCTCTTGCTCCAGCATTGCCAGGTCGCGGTTGAGGTCGCGCGGGTAGGCCGCGAAGTCTTCGTTCGGCCCGAACTGCGCCGGGTTGACGAATATGCTGACGGCCACGTGGTCGTTTGCAGCCCTGGCATGGCGCACCAGGGTCATGTGCCCTTCGTGGAGGTAGCCCATGGTGGGCACAAAGCCCAGGCCGCCTTTGAGCATGGCGCGGATGCGCCGGCATTCGCCGACGGTGTGAACAACGTGCATCGGGCGAAGTTAGCGCGCCGCGATCTCGGTCAGTTCGCGCACCGCGGTGTTGTCCAGGCCGTAGCTCTCTTTGGCGGTGGGGAACGTGCCCCGCTTCACTTCATCCACATACGCGGCGATGGCGCTCTGCATCACTCCCGCCAGGGAGGCGTATCGCTTGGCGTGCTTGGGCGAAAGATCGGGGTAGAGGCCCATGATGTCGTGGAAGACCTGCACCTGGCCGTCGCACTCCACGCCCGCGCCGATGCCGATGGTGGGAATGCCGATGCGCTCGGTGATGACTTTCGCCAAGGGCGCAGGGATGGACTCGAGCACGATGGCGAAGGCGCCTGCCTCCTCTAGGGCGTGGGCGTCCTTGATGAGCTGGACGGCGGCCTTGGGCGTCTTGCCCTGGAGCTTGTAGCCGCTCAGCTGGTTGACGGATTGCGGCGTGAGGCCGATGTGCCCCACCACGGGGATCCCCGCCTGCACGATGTGGCGGATCGTCTCCGCCGTCCGCTCGCCGCCCTCCAGCTTCACCGCCTGGCAGTTCGCCTCCTTGAGGAAGCGGCCTGCATTGTGCATCGCTTCGCTCAGGCTGGCCTGGTACGACATGAAGGGCATATCGCCGACGACCATCGCTTTGCTGCTGCCGCGGACCACTGCTTTGACATGGTGCAGCATCTCGTCCATCGTCACTGGCAGCGTTGACTCGTACCCCAGGACTACCATGCCCAGGCTATCGCCGACGAGGATCATCTGCACGCCCGCAGCGTCGGCGAGCTTGGCCGTCGGATAGTCGTAGGCGGTGAGCATGGCGATCTTCTCGCCGCTCTTCTTCATCTGTTTGATCTGGTCAACGGTGATGCGCATCGTCTGCCTCCTTGGAGGATTCTCGGCTGTCTAAACTCCGAGCGTGACTGTTGCGCGGTCCTGATGGCCGATGCGTTCGATGCGGTTCTTCTTGTCCAGGTAGCAGAGCGTCGGGTGGATGTCGTGGGAGTCCCGATCGCCCAAGGTCTGGTAGGTGAGGATGATCACCGTGTGGCCCTTGTGGATGAGCCGCGCCGCCGCGCCATTGACGCAGATGACGCCGGAGCCGGGAGGCCCTTCGATGGCGTAGGTGGTCAGGCGCGCGCCGTTGTCCACACTGAGGACGTGGACCTCTTCGTATGGCAGGATGTCCGCCTTTTTCATAAGGTCGGCATCAATCGTGATACTGCCTTCGTAGTCAACGTTCGCCTCGGTTACTGTCCCGCGATGGAGCTTGCTCTTCAACATTCTCCTCATCATCGCAGTTCCTCCTTGGGAGCTGTGGCGCTCCGTGGTGATAGAGAGCGGTCGTCCGGACCGCTGAGGATAGCGCGCAGCCTTTGCGCGGTTCGTTCGTCAAGTGTCCCCTTCGCCTGGGCGATGGGGATGGTGAGTTGGCCCAATTCTCGATAGAGGGCCAGCAGTGCGGGGGCGTCGGTGGCAAGGCGCTCAAGGTGCGCCGCGATGGTGGCGTCATCCCCCCGGGCTATGGGCCCGGTGAGGGCCTGGACGCTCCCGGCCTGCTCGATATTGGCGATGGTTCCCTTGAGAAGAGTCAGCAGGGCTTCCCGTCCGGCTGCGCGGGAGATGCCAAGGGCCTCCCAGAGCTCTTCGGCGAGGTTCAGGAGGGTGACCACATAGTTGCTCGCCAGGACGCCGCTCATGTGATAGAGGGTCTTGTCCCCCGATGCAAGGATAACGTGCTTGCAGCCGATGTCCCGCGCCACCCGGGCCAGCGCCCCGGCGATCTCGTCTGCGCCTTCGATGGCGATGGTAACGTCGTCCAGGGTCTGGTTCGCCGTGGTGAAGGTCTGCATGGGATGGAAGCCGGCGACGTTCGCGCCTGCGCGGGCCGCCGAATCCAGGGCGAGCACGGTCAATGCGCCGCTGCAATGCACCACGCTCTGACCTTTGCGCCAGGTGATGGAGTCGGCGACTTCCTTGATGACGTTATCCGGGGTTGTGATAAAGACCAGGTCGCACCGATCTGCGACGACTTGGGGCGAGTTGCAAACGAGCGGCGCCTGACCCGTGCCGTTGGCGAGGCGCGCGGCGGAGGCATGGGAGCGTGAGGAGACGGCCGCAATGCGATAACCGCGCCGCGCAAGAGCCTCGGCCAGCGTGCCGCCGAGCCTCCCTGCTCCGATGAACCCTATGTTGTTGAACTGCTGCATATGCTCTTTATAGGTCCCGTATCGCGGGCGCGCCGGGCACCGATTTGGCAGCCTTAACCGCTCTGACGATTGCCTCAGCCGTCACTTCGGCGGCCGTCGCGCCGATCACCGTGACGTCCGAGCGGTTCGTCCGCTGCTTCCGCTCCCCGGTCGCCATCACGAAGATGGTGTCGCCGTCGAACATCGTGTGGGCTGGGCGGACCGCCATGGCAAGGCCGTTCTGGGCCATCTGCGCTACTTTATTCGCTTGTTCTTTTGTCAGTTGTGCGTCTGTTGCTATGACTCCGATAGTCGTATTGCCGCCCGGGGGCGGGGCGCTCCGCTTCGCCTGCAGGAGCGCCATCGTGCTTTCGAACCCTTTGCTCTTCGCCTTCCGCGGCCCTGCGACGGTCTTCCCGCTCTTCGGGTCAACGATCTCGCCGCCTGCGTTCACCACGACGATCGCTCCGATTACCGTGCCGTCGCCCAGCCGCTTGCTGGCCGTTCCGAGGCCGCCCTTCACCAGGGCAGCAGGCCCCAGCATCTTCGCCACGGTGGCTCCTGCCCCTGCGCCAACGTTTCCTTCGGCCACCGGGCCGTCCTTCGCCCCTTTGGCCGCTGCGTAGCCTTGCTTTGCACCCGGCCTGACGCTGCCATCGCCCAGCGCGAGGTCGAAGATGACCGCCGCGCCGACGAGCGGGACGCTCCACGTGCCGATCTTAAAGCCGGCGCCGCGCTCCTCCAGCCATGCCATGACGCCGCCTGCGGCATCCAGGCCGAAGGCGCTGCCGCCGGTGAGGAGGATCCCCTGGACGCGCTCGATGAGCGTTCCCGGTCGCATCAGGTCGGTCTCCCGTGTCCCTGGGGCGGCGCCGCGAACGTCTACGCCCGCCACTGCGCCCCGTTCACAGAGGACTGCGGTGCAGCCGGTGAGCGCCTTGGCGTCCGTCCAGTGCCCGACCCGGATCCCTGCGACGTCCGTGATGGCGTTCCACATATCCTTCTCGTAATGTGCCTTCGCGGGGGCAAGAAAAAAGCCCTCTCGCATAGACCGAGAGGGCTTTGCAACAAGCCATTGCTTCCGCCGTCTCGGTCGTTTGCACGATCCAAGCGACTACTAAACTACTGTTTAGACCGCTGCTTCGCTCATCGCCACGAGGGGTCGATGTCTAAGCGGAATCACTATACCAGGCAGGTCAAGAGGGGGCAAGAGGAGCCGGATTCCCTTAGCGAATCAGGAAGACGATGCCGTAGACGATGGCGTTTCCGACGAGGACGGAGACCCCCGCCACCAGGGAAAGCGTGCGGGGCATGCCCCGAGGATAGACCAGGGGGCCGAGGTAGTGGTGGATGAAGCCTCCCTGGTATGAGGCGCCTCCGCCCGCAACGCGGAGCCGCTTTTCAAGAGGCGTTAGCGGACAGGTCCATCCGACGAGGTTGATGGCGGACGACCAGATGACCGTCGGCACCTGGATCCACATCCACCAGATGGCCGCGATGGCGCCGAAGCCGCCCAAAACGGCAGTCAGAGCAAAAAGAAAGTGGCTAAAAAGAACGAGATCTGCCCCGGTCCTATAGACGGCCTTCACGGGTTCGCCGGTTCGATGAGCCCGTATCCCCCAGCCTTACGCCGATAGACGACGCTATACGTGCCCGTCTCCAAGTTCATGAAGAAGTAGAAGGCGTGATCCAGCCCCTCCATCTCTTCGATGGCCTCTTCCGGCGTCACCGGCTTCATGGAGAAGCTCTTCCTCCGCATGATGGGCGACCTCTCCTCCCGCTCCATCACCAGGCCCGCCTCCTTCATCTTGCGCCGCCCGCGCTGCTCAGCCCGGTAGACCTTGCCCTTGAACCGCTCTAGCTGCTTGCGAAGGGCAAGCGTCGCGGCATCCACAGCCGCTTGGAAGGTGGCGGCCCGCTCCTCCACGCGGAGCGTGGCCCCTTGGACGTTCAGCGTCACCTGCACCATATTCTGGTCGGCGGAGGCCCTGGTCTTCTCTTTGACCAGCTCTACGCGGGCCGTTCTGATGCCCGGCAGGTATTTCTGGAGATGCTCGATCTTCTCCGTGGTGTACGTTTCCAGGTTCTCCCGAAGCTCGAAACCCTTCGCGCCGAGCTGGATGTCCATGAGACCCTCCTGAAGAGGTGAGGTAATAAGGGGGCGGCCTCTGTCTCTATTGTAGGACGTGCAACCTAGATTTCACGCGCGCACGTGAGGCCGATGATAGAAGCCGCCCAGGCCTCCTTGAGGGCGGCGGCGCAGGCGTTAAGCGTCGCGCCGGTGGTGCAGACATCGTCCACCAGGAGGATGCGCAGCCCGGAGGCCGTCGGCCGCGCGGTGAAGGCCCCGTGAACGTGACTCCAGCGCTCGGCCAGGCTGCCTGAGCGCGCCTGCGGGCCGAGGAAGGCCGTGCGCGCTGTAAGGTCTGTGCGCAATGGGATGCCGCTCGCGCGTGAGACGTGAGCCGCAAGCAATTCCGCCTGGTTATAGCCCCGCTCGCGGAAGCGGCGCTTATGCAATGGCAAAGGGATGATGGCGTCAGCAGTGAGACCTTCACTTTTCATATGTTCCGCCATATGCTCTGCAAGCGTCCGCGCGATGGCTCGCAGGCCCTTGTACTTCAGCTGGTGGATCGCCTCGCGCACCGCGCCCTCCATTGCGAAGGGGGCGTAGACCCCTTCGATGGCGATGCGCTCGCTGATGCAGGCGCCGCTCTCCGTGGTCACCGTGCCTGAGGGCTGATATGCGCCCGAAAGCCTGCGCGCCTGCGAGAGACAGCGCGCGCAGAGGTACGACCCCTCGCGCTCGCACTGGACGCACCTGGGGGTGAATACAAAGTCCAGCATCTGCTCCCGAAGGCCGCGCGCTCTCCGGGTGATGGCTTGGGCGAAGGGCACAGCCGCCTCCTACCTCAGGAATCCTATGCTAGAATGAACGGCGACATCGTAGCACGAGCGCCGCACCCCATGATTAAAGCCGTCTTCTTCGACCTCTATAACACCCTGTGCCGCTTTTACCCCCAGCGGGAGCAGATCCAGATCGCCGCGGCGGCCCAGTTCGGCCTGCGTCCTTCGCCGGATGGCATCGTGAAGGGCTACAACGCCGCCGATAAGTTTATGACCGAGCAGAACGCCATACGCCACGTCCAGAAACGATCCGAGGAGGAGCGCGACGCCTTCTTCGCCGAATATGAGCGGCTCATCCTGAAAGGCGCGGGCATCGAGGTCACGGCGGAGGTTGCGGAAAAGGTCTGGCGCAAGGTTCGCGAAGCTCCTTCCGAGCTGGCGCTCTACGACGACGTGCTTCCCACCCTGGAGATTCTAGACGCGCGCGGCCTCAAGTTGGGCGTTATCTCTAACATCTACCGCGACCTCCAGCAGCTTTGCGAAGACCTCGACATCGCCCAGTACATGGACTTCGTCGTCAGCTCCATGACAGCTGGCGCGGAGAAGCCCCACCCGCCAATCTTCCTTGCCGCCCTCGCCAAGGCCGGTGTGAAACCCCATGAGGCGATGCACGTCGGCGACCAGTATGCCGGTGACGTCGCGGGCGCCCGAGGTGTCGGCATCCGCCCCGTCCTCCTGGATCGTGACCATTTGCTCCTCGAGCATACGGATGTTGACCGCATCGTCTCCCTCACGGAGCTGCCGCGCCTCACGGAGCAGTAGCCGCCCGTAGCCCTCCGTTCACTTGCCTTGCGGCGTACAATGCTCCCCAGCATTGGCAGCAACGCCTCTGCCTAGAAACGAGTCGCACATGGCAAAGAAAGCTCCTTGCAGCTCCTCCGGCGGTTCCCCTTCCCTCCTCATCGGCACCAAAAAGGGAGGCTTCATCCTCCGCGGCGATAACGCTCGCCGCTCGTGGAAACTCACCGGGCCTATCATGCTCGGCTCCACCGTCCATCACATGGTGCAGGACCCCCGTGATCGCAAGACGCTTTTGATGTCAGCCGTCACAGGCCACCTGGGCCCCACGGTCTTCCGCTCCGTGGATGGCGGCAAGACGTGGAAGGAGGCGGCCAAGCCGCCTGCCTTCAAGAAGGTTGCGAGCGGCGAACGCGCAACGGAGCCGTGTGGGGCCTGCCTGGCCCAGCCGAAGGATGGCAGCATAGACCACCAGTGGTGGTGCCGCTTTGCCGGGCATGTTGTGAAGCACACCTTTTGGCTTACCCCCGGCCATTCCAGCGAGCCGGACGTCTGGTACGCAGGCACATCGCCGCAGGGCATCTTCCGCTCTCAGGACGGCGGCGTCACCTGGGAAGGCCTTCCCAGCTTCAACGACAACCCGAGCTGGGGTCGGTGGAACGGCGGCGCGCAGGACGGGACGCCAAATGGCCCGATGATGCACTCCATCATCATTGACCCGCGCGATAAGCGGCATATGTACATCGGCATGTCCAGCGGCGGCGTCCACGAGACGAAGGACCAGGGCAAGACATGGTCGCCCCTCATCAAGGGCATGAAGCACGCCTTCCTGCCGGACGACAAGGCCGACGATGCCCCGAGCCACGACCCGCACTGCGTCGTCCTGCACCCGGCCAAGCCCGACCGCCTCTACATGCAGGCACACACAGGCATCTATAAGCTTGATCGCCCCGCTGACCGCTGGGAGCGCATCGGCCTCAAGATGCCCAAGGCCGTCGGCGATATCGGCTTTCCCATCGCCGTCCATCCGCGCGACCCGGATACGGCGTGGGGCTTTCCGATGGACGGCACCTCCGTCTGGCCGCGCACCAGCCCCGATGGCAAGCCCGCCGTCTACATGACGAGCAATGCAGGCAAGACCTGGAAGCGGCAGGATAGCGGCCTGCCGAGGGAGAAAGCCTGGTGGACCGTCTTCCGCCAGGCCATGGCGACGGACGTAAAGAGCAGCGTCGGCGTCTACTTCGGCACCACCACAGGCGAAGTCTGGGCCGGCGTGAACGAAGGCAAGGCGTGGAAGTGCATCGCCCGCAACCTGCCCCAGGTCTATGCGATAGAGACCGCCGAAGTGTAGGCCCTCCCGGTAGGGGATGAACTAGGGTCATCCCGGGGACTCCATGAAAGTCCTGATCCCTTCGCAGCTGCACTCCTACACCGGCAAGGTGAAGTCCGTCGAAGCGGCGGGCGCCACGCTCGATGACGTCCTGCGCGACCTGGACAGGCGCTACCCAGGCCTGCGCTTCCGCATCGTCAACGAGCAAGACCGCATCCGCGAGCACATTTGCATCTTCGTGAACGGCGAGCAGACCTTCGCGTTAAACCTGTCCCTTCAGCCGAAAGACGAAGTGCAGATCGTCGGCGCCCTAAGCGGGGGTTAGCTGCCGCTTCTGCTTCCTTGGCGTTGCGTGAAGCTTCAGGCCGAGCGCCTCTACCACCTTAAGGACCGTTGCGAATTCCGGATTCCCTCCTGGGGAGAGGGCCTTGTAGAGGCTCTCGCGGCCAAGTCCCGCTCGGCGGGCGACGGCGGTCATTCCTTTGGCGCGCGCGATATCGCCCAGTGCCGCAGTCACCAGGGCGGGATCGCTTTCCTCGATGGCCGCTTGCAGATAGGCGGCCACGGCGGTATCACTTTTGAGATACGTAGCAGGGTCCCAGCGCTTGGTTCGTGTCTTAGCCATTGGTGCTATGCCTCTAACTAGAGATTCCTTGCCAGATTACGCGCAACCCGGATATCCATTTCCTGTGTCCGCTTATCGCCGCCCGCAAGTAAGATAGCGCCCTCGTTCCCGCGGTATACGAAGTAGATGCGGTATCCGGGACCATAATCAATCCGCATCTCAGTGATGCCCTCTCCCACTGGGCGGACGTCACCTGGATTTCCGAGAGAAAGGCGCCGGATACGCACTAGGGTCCTCGCCCGTGCCTGCTCGTCTCGGAGTCGTGAGAACCAACGGATGTAGGTCTCCGTTTGGCGAATATCGGCCATGCGCTTACTGTATCCTGAAGGATACAATTCTGTCAAGGGTGACTGCTTCTCACCGCCTGTTTCCCGCCGATTTTTGTTTCTCCCTCCCCTTCGCCTGCGTCAGCATCGCCGTCAGCACCGTGCGCCAGCGCCTGCCCAGCTTGTTGATGTCCAGCCGCACCCGCGTATGCCCGATCCGCACCCCATCGCCGTAGGGGCGCTGGACGCCCAGCAGGTTCGCCCATGTCTTCTCGTCGCCTGTCAGGACAAGCTCTCCCGTCTCCGTCGAGATGTTCAGCACGCCCGCCTTCTGCGCCAGCAGCTTCACCTTCAGCATGAAGAGCAGATTCTCCACCGATTCCGGCCACGGGCCGAAGCGGTCCTTCAGCTCCTCCGCGATTTCGTCCACCTCGGTCGCCTCCTTCAGGTGCGCCATGCGCGTGTAGATGGTCAGCCGCGTCCCCATATCGCCGATGTAGCTCTCCGGGATGTGCGCCGCCACCGGCAGGTCAATCATCGGCGCGGGCGGCTTCGGCTCCCGCTTTGTCGTGTCGTCTTCCCGCAGCGCCTTCAGCTCCTCCACCGCTTCGCCCAGGAGCCGCACGTACAGCTCAAAGCCCACTGAGCTGATATAGCCGTGCTGTTCCACGCCCAGGAGGTTCCCTGCGCCGCGGATCTCCAGGTCCTTCAGCGCAATCTTGAAGCCCGCGCCGAGTTCCGTCGCCGTCATGATGGTGCGCAGCCGCTTCTCCGCCGTCTCCGTCAGCTGGCGGTCCGGCTTGTAGAGGAAATAGGCGAAGGCCCGGTTCGCCGAGCGTCCCACGCGCCCGCGCAGCTGGTGCAGTTGCGAAAGGCCCATCCGGTCGGCGTCGTTCACGATCAGCGTGTTCACGTTCGGCATATCCAGCCCCGACTCGATGATGGTGGTGCAGACCAGCACGTCGGCCTTGCCCTGCAGGAAGTCCAGCATCACCCGCTCCAGCAGCTCTTCGGGCATCTGGCCGTGACCCACGATGACGCGGGCCTCCGGGACAAGCCGCTGGATGCGCTCGGCCACGGCGCTGATGTTGTAGACCCGGTTGTGGACGAAGAAGACCTGCCCGCCGCGCTCCAGCTCGTGCAGAATCGCGTCCCGGATCATCCGCTCGTCGAACTGTGCCACATAGGTCTTGATGGGCTGGCGCTCTTCGGGCGGCGTCTCCATCACGCTCATGTCGCGCACCCCCGCCAGCGCCATGTAGAGCGTGCGCGGGATGGGCGTCGCGCTCATGGAGAGAACGTCCACCTCGCGCCGCAGCTCCTTCAGCCGCTCCTTGTGGGCCACGCCGAAGCGCTGCTCCTCGTCAATGATCACCAGGCCGAGGTTCTTGAACGAGACATCCCTCTGCAGCAGGCGGTGCGTCCCGATGACGATGTCTATCTTGCCCTCCGCCAAGTCATCCGTGATCTCCGTCTGCCGCTTGTCGCTCACGAAGCGCGAGAGCATCTCGATCCGCGTGGGAAAGGCCGCCATGCGCTGGCGGAAGGTCTCCAGGTGTTGGAGCGCCAGCACCGTCGTCGGCACCAGCACCGCCGCCTGCATCCCGTCCATGACGGTCTTGAACGCGGCGCGTATCGCCACTTCTGTCTTCCCAAAGCCCACATCGCCCGTGATGATGCGGTCCATGGGCTTCGGCCTCTCCATATCGCTTTTCACATCAACGATGGCCTTCATCTGGTCAGGCGTCTCCACGTAGGGGAAGGCCGCCTCCATCTCCTTCTGCCACGGCGTGTCCGGCGGGAAGGCATGCCCCTGCACGATCTCCCGCGCTACGTAGAGGGCAAGCAGCTCCTTCGCCACCTTTGCCGCCGACTCTTTGACCCGCTCCTTGGCGCGCGTCCACTCCTGCGTGCCCAGCCGCGTCAGCGTCGGCGGCTTATCGCTCGCGCCGATGTAGGGAGAGAGCCGGTCCAGCTGGTCCGTCGGCGTCAGCAAGCGGTCGCCGTCCGCATATTCGATCGTGAGGTATTCCCGCTCGCGGTCGTCCACCTTCCGCACCGTCGTGCCGATGAACTTGCCGATGCCGTAGTCAATGTGCACCACGTGATCGCCCACGGCTAGGTCGGTTATGATGGATTGTCGCTGCACCGGGCGGCGTCGGATGTACCGCCGCTGTTTCGCGATGCCGAAGATCTCCGCGTCGGTTAAGAGCGTGATGCCCTCCTCGGCGAGCGACCAGCCTTCCGCCAGGCTCGTGTGTACCAGGGAGACGATACCCTTCGCCGGGGCGCTATCGAGTCCCGTGGCTGTCGGCACGCCCGCCTCTTGCAACAGCTCGGCCAGGCGCGGCGATTGCTGGCTCGCAAGCACGATGCGCTCGCCCTTCCGCGCCATGACGCCAAGCTCCTGCATCATGGCGCGGCTGCGCCCCGCGTAAGCGGGCGCAGTGGTGAACGGGAGCGAGGCTTCCGTGGAGGCGAAGGGTTCCAGCGTCAAGCGCCGCCGTCTCTTCTCCACTGCCTGGGTGAACTCGGCGGAGGTAGGAAACGGGCGTGGGAAATCCGGCGGCAGTTCGCCGTCCTTGATAAGTCGTTCGCGAAGCTCCGCCGCCTGGGATTCGATGTCGTCCAGCGCCTCGTGCATCCTGGCGATATTGTCCGCCACAATGATGGCCTCAGCGCCGAGATAGTCGAGGCCCATCGCCTCGTTGACCAGGCCTCGGTACATCTCCGATTCATCGAACGGCTCGCGCTCTGCCAGCCTTCGAAGGCTCTCGGCCAGGCGACCCGCCGCCGCCGTGCTAAGCCCGGAGACGTTCAGCGAAGGCATTCTCCATCCCTGGGGTGCAAGCACCTCCGTTGCCGGACCGATGACAAGCTCCTCCACTTCGCCCTCGGAGCGCTGGGTCAGCGGATCGAAGTAGCGGATGCTCTCCACGATGTTCCCGAAGAAATCGAGCCGCACAGGATGCGGGCTCGTCGGCGGGTAGATGTCTAAGATGCCGCCGCGCTTGCTCATGGAGCCTGGCGTCTCCGCCACGCTCTCCGTCACGTACCCGGCCTCTGCCCAGGAGCGCATCAGCGTCGCCGGGTCTCCCTTGGAGCCGCGCGAGATGCGGTGCGTTGCCTCCCAGAGCAGTCCTGGCGAGATCGTGCGCACTGCCGCCGCATATACCGAAGCGATTACCATCGGCGGGCCGTCAATGGTGAGCCCGGCCAGGGCGCTGAAGGCCCTCAGGCGCTGGTGGATCGTCACCCGCTCTGAAGCCAGGCGCTCATAGTGCAGCGCATCCGGCTCTGGGAGCAGGATGACCGGAGCCATCTCACCTAGATAGCTCAGCACCTGCTCCTGTAGCGCGCGCGCCGCCTCCGGCCGTGCCGTCACCACCAGCATGGGGCGGCGGCCCCTGCGCCACAACGCTGCCAGCAGGAAGGGCTTCGCCGCATCCATCACTGTGGCCGAAGCAGGCTCGCCCTGCCGCGCCAGCGCCTGTTCCATGGCGTGGTAGCCGGGCAGCTCTCCGATCGTATCCAGCAGCCCTAAAAGGTTCGACATATCCCTCAAGACAACACGAAACCGGGGTTCGCTCGCCGAGCGACCCCGTGTAAGACCATTGTACCAAGGCGGTTGCTGCCGGAGCCGACCCCTGAAAGTGCTATACTTTTCAGATGCGGCGCATGCCTGCCGCCAGGGTTGGAGAGCCATGTCAGCACCAGGTGTCTCTCTGAAATATCGGAGGGTCGTTGCCAAAGTCGGCACGAATCTCCTCACAGGCGGCAGCGATAAGCTGGACGCCTTCTTCCTTGCTGACCTTGTGGCCCAGATCGCGGGCCTGCGGAAGCAGGGCGTCGAACTTTTGCTAGTTACCTCCGGCGCCATCGCCGCAGGCCAGGAGGCCCTCGCCCTCCCCAAAAGCCGCCGTGACATCCCCCTAAAGCAGATGATGGCCGCCGTCGGCCAGGGCAGGCTCATGCACCGCTATCAGGAGCAGTTTGATAGACATAAAGTCGTCGTGGCCCAGGCCCTTATCACCAAGGGCGATTTGGACAACCGCGAAAGCTACCTCAACGTTCGCAACACCTTAGAGGGCCTGGTCAGCCTCGGCGTCGTTCCCATCATCAATGAGAACGACGTGGTGGACGTTCGGGAGATTCGCGACGACGTCTTTGGCGATAACGATAACCTCTCGGCGGTCGTCGCCACCGTCGTCCACGCTGATCTGCTCGTCATCCTCACCGATATCGCTGGCCTCTACACCGCCGACCCCCGCAAAGATGCCCAGGCCAAGCTCCTCCCTCGCGTGGAGCGCATAGATGCCGCAATTGAAGATCTCGCCGGCGGCGCGGGGAGCGCCCGGGGCAGAGGCGGCATGATTACCAAGATTCAAGCCGCCAAGGTCGCCACGGCCGCAGGCATTCCCGTCATCATCGCCGATGGTCATGAGAAGGACGTGCTCCCCAGGCTCGTTCGCGGCGAAGCCGTCGGCACCCTCTTCGCCGCCGCTGCGGCCAGGGCTGATAGCAAACATCGTTGGATGCTCGCGGGCATCGGTTCGAAGGGAGCCATCGTTGTGGATGATGGCGCGGCGAAGGCCCTCTCACTCCAGAACAAGAGCCTCCTCCCCGCTGGCGTGCGCGCCGTCGAAGGCAAGTTCGAGCGAGGCGACCTTGTGGACATCCGCGATGGCCGTGGCCTCCGCATCGCTCGCGGCGTCACCAACTACAGCTCGGCCGACCTCGATAAAGTGAAAGGCGCGCGCTCCGCCGATGTCCAGAAACTCCTCGGCTATCGCTTCGGCGATGAAGTCGTGCACCGGAACGACCTTGCCCTCGTTGACGGCGCGAAGGCGAGTTAGTCCCCACCAAGGAAAGAGCCTATGGCAACCATGACATCCGCAGCGCAGGACGTAGAAAAGAAGGCTAAGGCGGCAAAGGCCGCTTCCCGCAAGCTTGCCGGCCTCTCCACCACGGTCAAGAACAAGGCCCTCGAGGAGATCGCCAGGGCGCTGAAGAGTCACGAGAAAGAAGTCCTTGAGGCGAACGCCAAGGACATCGAAGCCGCGCGCGCCGCAGGCCTGGCCGATGCGCCCCTCAACCGCCTGCGCCTGACGCCTGAAAAGCTCGATGGCATCGCCGCCGATGTTCGCAAAGTCGCTATGCTCCCGGATCCCGTCGGCGAGGTCATAGACGGCTGGCGTCTTCCCAACGGCCTCAAAGTGAGCCGCCGTCGCGTTCCCCTCGGCGTCCTCGCCGCCATCTTCGAAAGCCGCCCCAACGTCACCATAGATATCGCCTCCCTCTGCCTCAAATCGGGCAACGCCTGCATCCTTCGCGGCGGCAAGGAGGCGATACACTCCAATACCGCCCTCGCCCGCGTCGCCTCCGAGGCCGAGACTAGGGCCGGTGTCCCTGCCGGGGCTTTGCAGTTCGTGGACAACACGGATCGCGCTCTCATCGGCCATCTCCTCACGCTCAAGGACTACATTGATATCGTCGTCCCGCGCGGCGGCGCTGACCTGATCCGAAACGTCGCAGAAAACGCCAAGATGCCCGTCCTCACCGGAGGCGTCGGCGTCTGCCACACCTACGTGGACGCCTCGGCCGATCTGGAGAAGGCCGTCGCCGTCGTCGTCAACGCTAAGACGCGCAACTGGTCCATCTGCAACGCCCTCGATACGCTCCTTGTCCATCAGAGCATCGCGGCCTCCTATCTGCCGCGCGTCGGCCGCGCCCTTGCCGAAAAGGGCGTCGAGTTGCGCTGCGATGAGCGCGCCCGCGCCACCCTCGCCAAAGAGCAGGGCGTCAATGCCGTTGCCGCCGCCCCGGGCGATTTCGGCAAGGAGTTCCTTGCCCCGGTGGCCGCCGTCCGCGTCGTCAACTCCCTGGATGAGGCCCTTGACCACATCGCCCAGTACGGCACCGGCCATTCGGACGCCATCATCACCGAGGACCACAGCGCCGCCACGCGCTTCACGGATGAGGTGGACACCGCAGTCGTCTATGTCAACGCCTCCACCCAGTTCACGGATGGCGCGCAGTTCGGCCTGGGCGCGGAAATCATTGACTCCACCCAAAAGACCATCGCCCGCGGCCCTGTGGGCCTGCGTGAAATCACCACCTACAAGTGGACCGTCTTCGGCGATGGGCAGGTGCGCCCCTAGTCTCGCGATTGCAACCCGCAACCGGGTTGCTATACTACTTCGCGACCTTCCCCCAGCAGTCCTTCATCCCGTACTCCTTGTTGACACTGGAGGCCCCCATGGCCGACTACCGATTCGAGCGCGAGTGCCGCACCCCGCACTCCGAGGCCTATGCGGTCTTCGATGGCGACCAGCCCGTCGCCCGGATAGATCTGCATTTCACGCCGTCGGTCGTCCATGGCATGCTCACTGTTATCGAAAGTATTACCCAGGAAGAGATCAAGTCCCTCATCGAGGTCATCGACGAAGAGCTGGTGATGTCGGCCGATGCCGCCTGCGAAGACTTCGTCGTGGTCGTCTACCAGGGCCGGGAAGTCGGCACCTTCAGCGCCCAGGACCTGGAAGAAGAGGAAGAGTCGGAAGGCAAGGCCGGCTGGTAGTCGTTCGCCTCAGGCCGGCTCTGCTGCCCGCGTTGTTCCTGGTGTTCGCCTTTGCGCGCGCCTTGTCAGGATGAAGAGCGAGATGAGGCCGATCGCCACGCCGAACCAGAGCGTGCAGATGCGGATGAGCAGGACCCCCGCCGCCGCCGCATCCTTCGGCAGTCCCACCAACCCCTTGATGAGGCCGGACGTCACTGCCTCCGCCGCGCCCAGGCCGCCTGGCAGCGGCAGCGCCGCCCCTGCCAGGGAGGCGATGGAGAGGATGAAGACACCCTGCACCGCCAGCTCCCACGAATTCTGCGCCCCTAGGCCCAACAGCACGTAGTACATCGCGATCCCTTCGCCCAGCCATGAGATGAAGCCCAGCGCGATCGAGATCAGCAGCGCCTTGGGTGAGAAGATGATGTACGCGTTCTGATAGAACTCGTAGATGAACTCGGCATGCCGGTGCAGAAACGGGATCCGGCGCGCCAGCGCAACACTCCAGGTCGCGACGGGCTTGAAGCGGAACATCGCCAGGCAGAGCAAGAAGAAGACCGCGACGGCGATCACATAGATGAACTCCTGGCGGAAGAGGAAGAGCCCCCCCAGGGAGAGCAGCACCATGCTGAAGGCGTCCGTCACCCGCTCCGCTAGCACGATGGGGGCCGATTTGCTTGCCGGGACGCCGTGAAACTCCTTCAGGAAATAGCTCTTGATCCACTCGCCCACCTTCCCGGGCGTCAGAGTCATCGCCAGCCCAGCCAGGAAGATGTTCAGGCTCTCCTTCCACGGCACGCCCCGGACGTTGGCCACCCGGAGGTAGTACTCCCACTTCATCCAGCGCATGGCGTAGTTGAAGAGCGTGAGACCCAGGATCGCGGGCAGGAAGATCCAGCGGAAATCCCCCAACTGGTGCGCCACATCGGAGAAGTTGCCGTAGGCAAACAGGCCGACGTACACGGCCACCGCAAGAAGAACGGAAAAGAGGAAGCGCTTGCCCTTCACGCCCAGCCGCCTTGCTCTTGCCGGGGGCTGCGGGCCACGGCTTAGGACCTTTTGCGCCCGATGGCCCGCTTCGCCGCCGCTTCGATGTCTCCAGGCGTCAGGTGATACTTTACCAGCAGCTCGTCCGGTGTCCCGGATTCGCAGTAGCCGTCCGGCAGCGCCACCATCTCCACCGGCGTCGGCGCCTTCTCCGCCAGCGCCCGCGCAGCCGCCGCGCCGAGGCCGCCGTGCTTCAGGTGCTCTTCCGCCGTCACGATGGCTCCCGTCTCCTTGGCCGCTGCCAGCACCGCCGCCTCATCGAACGGCCTCAGGGAGGCCATGTTCAGCACCCGCGCCTGGATGCCCGCCTTCGCCAGCGCCTCTGCTGCCTCCAGCGCCGCCGCCACCATCACGCCGCAGGCGATGATGGTAAGGTCTTTCCCCTCGCGCAGCGTCGCCGCTTTGCCCAGGCGGAACTGGTAGCTCTGCGGCAGGACGATCTTGGTCGCCGGGCGCACCAGCCGGATATAAAAGGGGCCCTGGGTGTTCGCCGCCGCGCGCACCGCCTGCTCCGTCTCGATCACGTCCGCCGGCACCACGACATTGAATGTGGGGAAAGAGCACATCAGCGCGATATCTTCGATGGACTGCGCCGAGATGCCGTCCTCCCCGGTCACGATGCCGGCGTGTGTCACCACGATCTTCACGTTGAGGTTCGATTGCGCGATGCCCACGCGAATCTGCTCGAAGGCGTTCCCCGTGGCGAAGACGGCGAACGTGCTCACAAAGGGTATCTTGCCGGAGGCGGCGAGCCCCGCCGCCACGTTCATCATGTTCGCCTCGGCGGCGCCCAGGTCGAAGAAACGCTCGGGGAACTTCTTCCCGAACGCCACCGACATCACCGACTTGTTCAGGTCGCCGCCCACGAAGACGACGTTCGGGTTCTCCTCGCCCAGCTTGACAAGGACTTCTCCGTAGCGGTCCCGCATCGCCGCCTTTGCGATGGTGGTGGTCATGCCAGCTCCTTCAGGGCCTGGGCCAGTTGGTCGGCGTTCGGCGCCTTGCCGTGCCAGTCGGCGTTGTTCTCCATGAAGCTGACGCCCTTGCCCTTGGTCGTATGTGCGATGATGGCGATGGGCCCCGTGAGGCCGCGCGCCCGCTCCAGCGCATCCACGATTTCCTGCATATGGTGGCCGTCTATCTCCTGCACCAAGAAGCCGAAGGCTCGCCACTTGTCCGGCAGCGGCTCCAGCTCCATCACCTCGCTCGTGGAGCGGTCGTTCTGGATGCGGTTGCGGTCCAGCAGCACGATGAGATTGCTCAGCTTGTAGTGCCGCGCCGCCATTGCCGCCTCCCACACCTGGCCCTCATCGCACTCGCCGTCGCCTACCATCACATAGACCTTGCTCTCGCGCTTCTCAAGCCGCAGCGCCAGCGCGACCCCAACGCCGAAGGAGAGCCCTTGCCCAAGGGAGCCGCCGGACATCTCAACGCCCGGCGTCTTGATGTGGGCATGTCCCTGGATGCGGCTGTTCAGCTTGCGGAACGTCTTCAGCTCTTCCACGGGGAAATATCCCGCTTCTGCGAGACAGGCATAGAGCGCCGGGCAATCGTGCGCCTTGCTTAGGATGAACCGGTCGCGGTCTGCCCACTTCGGGTCCTGGCTATTGTGGCGCAGGATGCGGAAATAGAGCGCCGTCATCATGTCAATCGCGGAAAGGGAGCCGCCGGGGTGGCCGCTGCCCGCCCAGTGGGTCATCTGCACGATGTGTCGCCTGTTGACCTTGGCCTTCGCCTGCAGCTCCGCAACCGAGAGAGGCTTGGTGGAACTCGTCGCGACGGTGTGGGCCATGCTGCCTCTGCCTTTTCTATCGTTCAGGGTTTTATACCCGGCACAAAATTATAGCGAGGCAAATCTGGCGTGTCTAATCTCATCGCTGTCTACGGCCGTCACCATGCCGAAGGCAAACAAAAACCCCAGGCCATTGCCCGGGGTTGCCTGGAAATCACATCCGCCTCGGCCGTTCGTTTGTCCCGGCATTGCCAGCCGGAGGGGTGCGTTCCCGGGCCTCGCGCCCTGCGGAACCTGCGCCCGCCTTCATCGAACTACCGGGGCGGACTCCTGTGCTCCTGGCGCTCCACCGAACCCCGCCCGACTCCCCGCACCGCGCCTCGCGAACCGGAGGGCCAGGAGCCGTTGCCTCTGTTAATCGGTTCCCGACCTCCCTTCATCTACTCTTCATCTATAGTATACCCCTCATTGCAAGGGGTGGATGGGTCCATCAGCGGCTGACCTGCCAGAAGTCGGAAGGCGGTTTCGGCCTGCGCCACAACGGCTCCTTCCAGTAGAGCAGCTTCAGCAGGGCGATGCCGAGAAAGCCCGCCGCAAAGCCCCCTATGTGCGCCCAGTAGGCCACGCCGCTTTCGATGGACGGATCCAGCGAGCCGACGCCGCTGAAAAGCTGCAGGATGATCCAAAAGCCGAGCAGGTAGATGGCCGGCATGCGGACAACGACGATGAAAAAGAAGATGACCGCCGTCCGCACCTGGTGGAATGGGTAGAGCAGCAGGTAGGCTCCCAGCACTCCCGCGATGGCGCCGCTCGCCCCGATGTTCGGCACCTCCGAATCTATGTTGATCGCCACCTGCGTCCACGCCGCTGCGATGCCTCCCAGCAGATAGAAAGCTAGGTATTTGGCGTGGCCTAGCTTGTCCTCCACGTTATCGCCAAAGACCCACAGGAAGACCATGTTCCCCAGGTAGTGCAGCACGCCGCCGTGGATGAACATGGAGGTGAACACCGTCCCCCACGCGGGCATATGGGAGTCAATGTCCAGGCTATCTCCGAAGCCTGTGGAGATGTCAGTGTAGTTGATGCCCTGCGTCAGTTCTTTCGGGATCAGCCCGAACTTGAAAAAGAAGAGCTGCTGGTCCAGGTCGTTCAGGAAGAGGGTGTAGACAAAGACGACCGTGTTGATCGCGATGAGGCCGATGTTGACGTACGGTTTTCCACGGCTCCGGTGGTTGACGTCCGCAAGCGGGATCACAGGGTGCCGTCGCTCTTTCTCAGCCTCGCGGCAGGCCTAGACCTCGCATCGCGATGGTGTTGCGCTGGATCTCTGAAGTGCCGCTCCCTATTGTAATCGCTCGCTGGCCGCGGTAGAGCTTTTGCACCTTGCCCCGCAGCGCCGTCAGCCTGCTCTCGTGTGTCAACTCGCCCCAGTGCCCCAGCACTTCCATGCACAGTTGCGTAAGGCGCTGGGTCAGCTCGGTGGCGAAGAGCCGCGCGATGGACGATTCGTAGCTCGGGATCTTCCCGGCGTTCTGCATCCACCCCACCTTGTAGGAGAGCATCCGCGAAGTTTGCAGCTGGATCGCCATATCCGCCAGCTTCATGCGCAGCGCGGGGTTATGCTCGATCGGCCTATAGCCGTTGATGCCCGTCTTCGCCAGGCCCAGCACCTCGTCGAAGAGCTGCATCGCCGGCACCGTCACCTTGATGCCGGAGCGCTCGAAGTTCAGCGTTGTCGTCGCCAGGTACCAGCCCTTGTTCTTCTCGCCCACTAGACAGTCCCTCGGCACGCGCACATTATCGAAGAAGAACTCGCCGAAGTGGACCACGTCCGCCATGTTCACGATGGGCCGCCGCGTGATCCCCGGCAGCGCTAGGTCCAGCAGAAAATAGCTGATGCCCTTGTGCTTGGGCAGGTCCTTGTCCGTCCGCGCCAGCAGGATGCCCCAGTGGGACTCCATCCCCTGGCTCGTCCACACCTTCTGCCCGTTCAGCTGGAAATAGTCGCCTTTGTCCTCTGCGAACGTCTGCAAAGAGGCAAGGTCCGAGCCCGCGTTTGGCTCGCTGAAGAGCTGGCACCAGATCACCTCCGCCCGCGCGATCTTCGGCAGGTGCCGCCGCTTCTGCTCCTCCGTCCCGTGGATCATGATTACGGGCCCCGCCAGGGAGATGGCGTTCCCCATGTACTTCCGCGGAGCCTTGTGGAGCGCCATCTCCTCGTTGAAGATCATCTGCTCCATCGGCGACCAGCCTAGCCCGCCGTACTCCTTGGGCCAGGCGCACGTCAGCCAGCCGCGCTCCCCAAGCTTCTGCGCGAACCCACGCTCGAACTCGTCCCGCGCGCTCTCGTCGTCGTCCCCGGCGCGCTGCAGCCAGTCCGAGGGCAACTCCTTTCTCAAGAAGTCCCGGATCTCCTGGCGGAAGGCCTGCTCTTTTGCTGTCCATGCAAAGTCCACGGCGGTAGCTCCTGGAGGGATGCACCGCGAGTATAGCTATGCTATTTTCCCGCTGACAAGTGCATCCCGTGCGTCGTGGAGGCGGCACATGCCCTGGCTCGCTGGTGTGGACGGCTGCAAGGCCGGCTGGGTCGCCGCCCTCTTGAACACACGCTCAGGCGCTCTTCGCCTGGAACTCCATCCCGCCTTCGCCGCCATCGTCTCCTCTTCCTATCGCCCCGCCGTCATCGCGGTGGATATGCCTATCGGCCTCCCCTCCGTCTCCGCCCCTCGCCGTGCCTGCGATGCCGAGGCCAGGAAGCTCCTCGGCCCTCGCCGCTCCTCCATCTTCAGCCCGCCTCTTCGCGAAGTCGTTGCCCTTGGCGACTATGCCAAGGCCAACGCGTTGAGTAGGCGGTTGTCCGGCCTGGGCCTCTCCAAACAGGCCTTCTTTCTGATGCCCAAGATTCGCGAGGTCGAAGCGGTGCTTTTGAGCCGACCCGCCTGCGCCATCCGCGAGTGCCACCCCGAGCTTGCCTTCGTGGCGATGAACGCCGGGGTGCCCCTTGTCTCCTCGAAGCGGACCCCTTCCGGAGAGCGCCGGAGGCGCGCCCTTCTCGCCCGATATCTTGGCCCTTTTGCAGCGAAAGCGCCCCTTCATTACCCTGGCCTCCTCCCTGACGATATCCTCGACGCCCTCGCCTGCCTTTGGTCTGCGCGTCGCATCTTCCAAGGGGCCGCCCGAGCCCTGCCGAGGTCTCCAGAGTGCGACGCGATGCGCCTCCCTATGGAAATTTCTTTTTGACCCAAGCAGCGCCTTCTCTTGTCTCCTCTTCGCGCCCCCGGTAGACTTGCCTGTGCGATTTTCTCAGGAGGTGGTCATTGGAAATCGGCATCGCCCTTCCCAACATCGGCCCACTGGCTACCCGCGATGCGATGTTCGCCATTGCCGATGCCGCCGAACGCCTCGGCTTCGATAGCCTCTGGTTCGGCGACCACCTGACTCTGCCCAGAAAGCCGAAGCTCGCCTATCCCTATTCCCGTGGCATGCCGCACTACCTTCAGGCAGACACGCCCATCCTCGATCCCCTCGCCCTCATGGCCGCTATCGCCGCTCGCACCAAGCGCATCAAGATCGGTACCAGCGTCCTCATCCTTCCCTATCGCCATCCTATGGTCACGGCCAAGCTCCTCGCCACGATAGACGAACTCTCCAACGGCCGCGTCATCCTTGGCGCAGGCGTCGGTTGGATCCCGGAGGAGTTCGAAGCCCTCGACGCCGACTTCGCCGCGCGCGGCAAGGTGACGGATGAACAGCTCCGCTACTTCCGCGAAGTCTGGTCCAAGGACGATCCGAACGTCACCGGCGACTACTATCGGCTCTCGGGCATGGGCGTTCAGCCCAAGCCCGTTCAGCGCCGTATCCCCTTATGGATCGGCGGCAATACCAGGCTCGCCATGCGCAGGGCCGCCATCCTGGGCGATGGCATCCACTTCATAGATCGCACCCCCGCCGAGCTTGAGCAGGACATCGCCCTCTTCAAAGCCATCTGCAAGGAGACGGGGCGTCCCGTGAGCGAAATGGCAATCTCCCTGCGCTCCCAGGTGCAGATCACGGACAAGCCCCTCTCCCAGGCTGAGCGCGCTCGTCCTATCGCTGGCGATCTCACCCAGGTCACCGCCGATTACACCACCTTCAAGCGTCTCGGCGTCGGCCATCTCTGCCTTAGTCCCCGGGCGTTGGGCCCAGGGGTGGAGGGCTATATTCAGACCATGGACCTCATCGCCGGGAGCCTTGTCCCTGCTCTGAGGAAGGCCTGATCGTGGACTTGGTCCGGGTGACGCTGGATGCGACTGCGCTTGCTCAGGCGCTCCAGGAGCCGCGCAAGCGGGTAACGTTGGAGCGACTCGCTGCGGCGGTCAACCAGCGGCACGTGGAAGGTGTTCTTTCAGAGCGATTCGATGCCGCGTCTCCCCGTGATCCCTTAACCCAGGCCCTGTGCGCCTGGCCCGCCCTTGAAACGACGGACTTCCAGCGCCTGCTGACTCCCAATGGCAGCCTGATTCCTGGGGAAGACGCCTTTCTCGACTACTTTTCGCTGGCCCTCGAGCTTGCCAGGGATCGCGGCGCCGCCCAGCCCCTGCGCGCGGCCGATTGGCTCCTCCTCCACGTCCACTCCATCCAGGGCCGCGACTACTTTCTCACCTGGTCCAAGCCCCTCCTCCTCGTCGCTCCGGAGGTCGGCGCTGAGTTCAAAGTGCGTATCCTTACCCCGGATACCTTCCTCAAGTTCGGGGAATATTAGCCGGAGCGCTTCAGAGCACGGTAGACGGCGGCAAGCCGCTCATCAAAAGTGACCAGCTCTGCATCCATTGCCAGCGCCACCTGGATGTAACTTGCGTCATACGCGCTGATGTTGAGCTTGAGAGCAAGTGAAGCAAGTGATTCCGTGCGGTCAGGTGCTATCCACCTGATATTGAGTTGTCGGATGAGCCGTAAGCCGTCAAGGACTTCCCCTAGGCCTCCAAGCTTTCTGAGGACCTTTTTCTGTGCGGCGTTGCTAAGTTCGTAGTAGAGGAGCCGGGGCTCCAGCAGCTCTGTCTCTTCCAGCAGATATGCCGCGTGACACTGTCCGCACTTCGCGCCCCGCTCATTCTTGACACTCCCCGGGGCGCGTGCTACTTTCGACGCGGCTTCCAGCCCGCGTATCCCTAGGAGGTCCTTTCATGACCGTCAAAGGCAAAACCGCTATCTGCGGCCTTGGCATCACGGAGATGGGCAAGGTCTACGGCAGGACTGCTACCCAGTTCGCCATTGAGTCCATAGACATGGCCCTCAAGGACGCCGGTCTCCCAAAGGACGAGCTCGATGGCCTCCTCGTCTATATGGGCAACTCCACCGGCGGCTCCAACGACTACTCTAGCGTCTTCATCCAGAATCAGATGGGCCTGCGTAACCTGCGCCTCTTCTCCTACATGGATGGCATGGGCTCCACCGCCTCCAGCATGGTTCAGTACGCCGCCCTCGCCGTCGCCAACGGCATGGCCAACTACGTCGCCTGCGTCTTCGCCGATGCCCCCCTGCGCGACCCCAAGGTCTCGGCTGGCGCCTCCTTCGGCGGCGGCAGGCGTCCCATGCCTCCCGGTATGCTCGGCCTCAAGCTCCACAACGGCTTCTTCGGCGCCAACACCTGGTACGCCCTCGCCATGCAACGCCACGCCCACCTCTACGGCACCACCAGCCGACAGCTCGGCGCTATCGCCGTCTCCCAGCGTCAGTGGGCTGTGAAGAACCCCCTCGCCCAGATGCGATCGCCCATCACCATCGCTGATCACCAGGCCTCCCGATTCATCGTCGAGCCCCTCCACCTTCTCGATTGCTGCCTCGTCTCCAACGGCGGCGTCGCCGTTATCGTCACCACCGCCGATCGCGCCCGCGCCCTGCGCCAGCCGCCGGCCTACATCTGGGGCATGGGCCAGGCTCACCGTGGCGATAACACCCGCGCCATGCCCGGCGATTTCATCGAATCCCCAGGCGCCCGCTCCAAGGAGACCGCCTTCCGCATGGCAGGCATCACCGTGGAAGATGTGGATGTCGCCCAGATCTACGATTGCTACACCATCACTGTCCTCATCACCCTGGAAGACTACGGCTTCTGCGGCAAAGGCGAGGGCGGCCCCTTCGTTGCCGATGGAAGCCTGGGCCCGGGGGGCCGGTTGCCCACCAACACCGGCGGCGGTGAGCTCTCCGGCTACTACATGCGCGGCCACACCCCCCTCTCGGAAGGCGTCATCCAGGCCAGAGGCCAGGGCGGCGATCGCCAGGTCAAGGACCACAACGTCGTCCTCATCACCGGCAACGGCGGCTGGATGCAGCACCATTCCACCCTTGTCCTCAGCCCCCACGCCAACTAACCAAAGATGGAGGGGCGCCCCCGCATGGTCGCCCAGGTGAAAAAATGACCACCCAACAAGAACAGAGACCCATCCCCGTTCCCGATGCCTCCTCCGCGCCCTTCTTCGATGGCGCAAAGCAGGGCAGGCTCATGATGCAGCGCTGTAAGAACTGCGGCGCTTGGCATCACCCCGTGCGAACCTACTGTGACGACTGCCTCTCGCCGAACCTCGTCTGGCAGCAGGCCAGCGGCAGAGGCGAGGTCTACAACTTCGCACTCATGCACTACGTCTACCACCCTGCCTTCGCGAAGGAGGTCCCCTATAACCTCACCGTTGTGAAGCTGGAGGAAGGCCCGCTAGTGGAGACGAACTTGATCGAATGCAAGAACAGCGAGATCAAGATCGGCTTGCCCGTGGAAGTCACCTACGTGAAGCTCTCTGATGAGGTGACCGTGCCGAAGTTCCGCCCGGCCGGGAAGCGTTAAGCCTGCGCCTTCCGTGCCGTGGCCGCTGTGGCGCTCTTGCCCCTCGGCGGCTCCGTTGCCGTCATCCGCACCGGCACGCCCCGCTTCGCCAGGTACCGCTTCACCTCGCTGATGCGGAACGTCCCGTAGTGGAAGACGCTCGCCGCCAGGGCCGCGTCGGCCTTGCCGGTCGTTAGCCCGTCGTAGAAGTGCGCCAGCTCGCCCCCGCCGCCGCTCGCGATGACCGGCACATTCACCGCCTCTGAAACGGCCCGCGTCAGCTCCAGGTCGTAGCCCGTCTTCTGCCCGTCGGCGTCCATGCTCGTCAACAGGATTTCTCCTGCCCCAAGCTCCGTTCCCAGCTTCGCCCATCGCACCGCGTCTATTCCCGTCGGCTTCCGCCCCCCGTGTGTGTAGACCTCCCACTTGGACTGCGGCCCGATCGCGGGCGCGCCCTTCACGCCCGAGGGATGCTTTCGGTCAATGCGCTTCGCATCTATCGCCAGCACGATGCACTGGTTCCCGAAGCGCTTCGCCCCTTCGCTGATGAGCCCCGGCCGCTGCACCGCCGCCGAGTTGACGGAGACCTTGTCCGCCCCGGACTCCAGCATCCGCCGCATATCCTCCACGCTCCGTATCCCGCCGCCCACGGTCAGCGGGATAAAGACCTTCTCGGAGACGCGCTTCACCACATCCACCATCGTCTCCCGGTTATCGGAGCTGGCCGTGATATCCAGGAAGACCAGCTCGTCCGCCCCTTCGCGGTTGTAGAACTCCGCCAGGTCCGCAGGGTCTCCCGCGTCGCGCAGGTTCACAAAGCTGACGCCCTTCACCACGCGCCCGCGGTCAACGTCTAAACAGGGGATGATGCGTTTCGTAAGCATAGTCCGGCCCTAATTATGCACGTTCCCGGCCTGATTCGCCGGTGTGCGCCGTTGGAGGGCGTAGACGAGCGCCCCGGCGATCATGACGCCGCCTCCCACGATGAGCGATTGCGTCGGCAAGGTGAAGGCCAGCACAACGCACCCGATGAAGCCGAGGATCGGGAAGGCTCTTGGATAGAATCGCCGCTCCCGCTCCAGGGTAAAGGCGGAGGCGTTCGTGATGGCGTAGTACAACAGCACCGTGAACGCGCTGAAGCCGATCGCCCCGCGCAGGTCGGCGAAGCTGACCACTACCAGCAAGATCGCCCCGATCGCCAGGGCCGCGACATGCGGCACCTTGTGCCGGGGATGGACCGCCGCCAGCCTGCCCGGCAATCGCCCATCGGAGGCCATCGAGAACGTCGTCCGGCTGATGCCCGCGATGAGCGAAAGCAGTACGCCCAGCGCCGCCACCGCCGCGCCGATGCGGACCAGCGGCGCGACCCCTGAGCCCCCGGCCTCCTTCACCACCTCCACCAGGGGAGCGTTCGTTGCCGCCAGCCCCTCCGCGCCGATCACCAGCAGCCCGCTGATCGCGATGGCAAAGTAGACCGCGAACGTGATGCCGAATGCGATCATGATCGCCAGGGGGATGGAGCGCTTCGGCTCGCGCACCTCTTCGCCCAGCGTCCCTATGCGCGCATAGCCCGCGAAGGCGAAGAAGAGGATGCCTCCCGATTGCAAGACGCCGTACCAGCCGTGCTCCGTCGTCAGCGGCCCAAGCTCCGCCCGGCGCTCTCCCGCCAGCGCCGTGACGACTACGGCCCCCAGCGCCCCGAGCACGATGAGCACCATCACTGTCGTTGCCAGCGCCGTCTTCGTGATGCTGTGGTACGTGATGGCCGTCAGCGCGATCACCGTCAGCATCGCCAGGAGGTGCGCCTGGTCCTGCCGGACGTAATACCCGAACGTCAGCGCTGCCGCGGCGCAGCTCGCCAGCTTCCCCACGATGAACGCCCACCCGGCGATCCACCCGGAGAAGCTGTTGATCTGCCTGGTGGCGTAGACATACGTGCCGCCCGATTTCGGATACAGCCGCGCCAGTTGCGCCGATGAGCTGGCATTGCAGAATGCCACGATCCCCGCCAGTCCAAGTCCCATGAGCAGGCCCTCCCCTGCCGCCTCCGCTGCCGGGTTGAGCGCCGTGAAGATCCCCGCGCCGATCATCGAGCCAAGCCCGATGAAGACCGCCTCCCGCAATCCCAGCTTCCGCGCCAGTCGCGTCTCCGTCTCCATCACGCCCTCGTGAAGAGCACGAGGTACTGCTTCGCGTTCACCGCGACCTCTCGCGCGAACCCCAGGCCGCCCGCCTCGCCCAGGGCGCGCACCTCGGCCTCCGTCAGCCGCTCATGAAGCGGCGGCCCATCCTCCATCGATTCCTTCTTCCAGTCCAGGATGGCCACCCAGCCGCCGGGCGTCACCTTTCGCTTCAGCATCGCCATATAGTCCGTCAGCGAGCCCTCCACCTCGTGCAGGATGAAGGCCAAGAAGGCCCCGTCCAGGCTTTCCGAAGGCACGGGAAGCTCCGTCTCCTCCGTCCGCGCCACCTCGACGTTTTTCACCCCTGCGGCCGCTACGCTCTTCCGCGCCGCCTCCAGCATCGCCTCCTGCACGTCGAAGGCGTAGACCTTCCCCTTCACTAGCCGTCTGGCTAGGGGGATGGTGAAATACCCTGGCCCGCAGCCCACGTCCGCCATCGTCTGCCGCTCGTGCAGCGGTAGCAGGGAAAGGACGCGCTCCGGGTCCAGCGAGCTCTTTCGCTCGGGAGCCGTCAGGATTGCCATCCGTTCCGGCTTGAACTTGTGCGAATGGCGCTTCCCATGTCCATGGTGCCCTTCTCCCATCGCCTGCACCGCCGCGCGCAGGTCCACCTCGCCCGTGTAGACCGCCCGCCCCACGATGGCCCCCTCAGCCCCGATCTCAGCGAGCTGCTTCAGCTGGTGGATGGACGAAACGCCCCCGGACGCGACGATCTTTGCCTTGGTGATGCTGAGGATCTCTTCCAACGCCTTGAAGTTCGGCCCCGTCAGCGCGCCGTCCCTGGCGATATCCGTATAGACAAAGCGCTTCACCCCAAGCCAGTCCATGGACTTGATAAGATTTACTGCCGTCAGCCGTTGCGCCTGCCGCCACCCGTGGGTCGCCACGATGCCGTCCTTCGCATCCACGCCCACCACCACCGCGTCGCCGAAGGCCGCCACCGCCTCCTTCACCAGCGATGGGTCCTCCGCCGCTGCCGTCCCCAGGATGGTGCGCGCCACGCCGATCTCGAGGAGTTCCCGCATCGCTTCGATGGTGCGCAGTCCCCCGCCCACCTGGACGGGCCGCCCCACGCCGCGCACGATCTCCCGGATGAGGCGCGTATGCGCCGGCTGGCCGCTCTTTGCGCCGTCTAGGTCCACCACGTGGATGCGCGGCGCCCCTGCCTCCTCCCACCCACGCGCGACGCTCACCGGGTCCTCGGAAAAGACCGTCTCCTTGGCAAAGTCTCCTTGGAAGAGGCGGACAGCCTTCCCATCGCGGATATCTATTGCGGGGATAACGTCAAACATGCTTTCGGCGCTCTGGCACAGATGGCATCTCTTGGTTGCGGACTTCCGGCCTTGGCGAAGGGCGGTTGGATGCAGCTCATCGTGGCCCTTGTTGCTTGCTCCTAGGCCCTGCCTCTTCCCTTCGCCCCCACGATGTTCGTGACGAAGTTCCGGTAGAGCCGCACCCCAGGGCCGCCGCTCTTCTCCGGGTGAAACTGCGTCGCCACCAGGTTGCCCTTGGCGTAGACGCTGCAGAACGTCACCCCGTAATCCGTCTCTCCGATGACATGCTTCTTCTCCGCCAGCTCCGCGTAATAGCTGTGGACGAAATAGAAGTTCGAATCGTTCGGCACGCCCTCAAAGAGCGCCTGCGACCCCTTCACCCGCACCTGGTTCCACCCCATATGCGGCGCCTTCACTGACTTGGGGAAGTGCCGCACCCTGCCGTGCAGGACGCCCAGGCACTCTGTGCTCCCCTCTTCCGAGCTATCGAAGAGCAGCTGCAGGCCCAGGCACACGCCGAAGAACGGCTTCCCCTTGGCGATGGTCTCCTTAATGGCGGGAATCATCCCCCGCGCGCCAAGGCTCGTCATCGTATCCCCGGCGGCGCCCACTCCGGGCAGCACAACAGCGTCCGCCTTCAGCGCCTCTGCCGGGTCCGTGGTCACTTTGCCGGGGAAGCCTACCGCCTCAAACGCCTTGGCGACGCTGCGAAGGTTGCCCGCCCCATAATCAATAATGGCGATCCTTGGCGCTGCCATGGCGGGCTACTTGTTCTTGTCGAGGAAATCGAAGATCAGGCTGCGCACCCGGTCGGCGTTTGAGCCTTTCAGCAGGTCCGTCCCGTGGGCGCTGCCGGAAACCAGTTGGATCTGCTTCGGCTCCCGCGCCGCGTCGAACATCGCCTGGGCGTCCGTGGCGTACCTGCCGTCGCTCTGCGCCGCGATGAAGAGCTTCGCCTCCGCGATCCGCGGCACGTCCGCCCCTGCCTCCAGGCCGCGGATCGTCGTCGGCGCCGAAAGCGCGATGACGCCCTGCGTCTCCTCCCTCGCCGCCACCTTCAGCGCCGCCGTTCCGCCCAGACTCGCGCCGATCAGGAAGACCTTCCCTTGGTTATTGGTGATTCTGCGCACATAGCGATAGGCCGCCGTCAGGTCCGCGTCCGCGATCCCCGGCTCCTTCTTCCCAGGCGAATCGCCGTGCCCACGGAAATCTATCGCGAAGACGGCGTACCCCCGCGCGACTAGGCTGTCCTTGAACGCTCCCCATGATTTCTGGCTCGAGTCATACGCGTGCGCCAGGATGATCGAGTGCGTCGTCAGCCCGCTGGCGTAATACTTCCCCCGAAGCACAAGCCCGTCGTCGGCGGTGATGAAGATGGACTGCCCCGAGCTCCCGCCCCCGCCGCCGGAAGAGCACGCGCTCACGGCCAGCGCCAGCGCCGCCAGCAGCGATGCCAGGATGACGAGGCGCCTACGAGCGGCGTCCAACAAGGATCTCCGGGTCTGTCTCTTTGTTCTCATAGCGTGCCAGCGCATAGATGGTGTCCGAAAGCCGGTTGATGTACCGGATGATTTCCGGGTTCTGTACGAGCCCCTGTCCCTTCAGCTCGATGATCCGCCGCTCCGCCCGCCGCACGATCGTCCTCGCCAGGTCTAACGCGCCCGATGCCGCCGTCGCCCCGGGCACGATGAAGGTCGGCGGCATCGCCACCTCCTGCTCCACCTCCTCGATGAGCCGCTCCAAGCCCTCCACCATCTCCTTGGACACCCGCTTGAAGTGCTTATCGAACGTCCCGTACTCCTTCACGTCAATCGCCAGCTCCGCCGCCACGGCAAAGAGCTCCTTCTGGAGCCGCAGGATCCACCCCTTTACCTTTGCGTACCGCGAAAGGGCCCGCGCCAGCCCCAGCGCCGAAACCGCCTCGTCAATCGTCCCGTACGCCTCCAGCCGCGGGTCGCTCTTCGGCACCCGGCCGCCGTAGAGCAGCCCCGTCTCGCCCGTGTCGCCCGTCTTGGTCACGATGCCCATGGCCCGCGCATTATAGCGCATCCGTACCTCTGGAAATGAAAGAGGCCCCGGCAAGACTGCCGGGGCCTCGAGCGTGCGTTGGTCCGGGAGCCGGGGTTATTCCGTCTCGTCGTCCGCGTGCATCCGGCGGGCCGTCCTTGCGATGGCCGCCACCTCTTCGATCTCTTCCCGCAGATCGCTCTTCCAGTTCTCAGCCGTGCCGAACTCGGCCGCGTCGTCCTCGTCGCTCCGGCTGTCGTTCTCCAGCATGAACGGGCGGATCTCCTCCATCCCCTTGCGAGAGAACGAAGGCTTCCCCCGCAGGTTCGGGTGCTGGTAGCTCTCCTTGATGAAGACCTTGATCTCCTGCCCCGTGATCCCCGCGATGGCGGCGGCGTAGCGGTTCCCGCCCTTCATCATGTTCACCAGGCGCAGGCCGATCTTCGGGTTCACCGTTCCCAGGTACTCGCCGTTCGCGTTCGTCACCGTCAGGCGGTTCCCGTCGCGCTCCAGCGTCACCTGCTCCCCGGCGGAGATCTGCGCCAGGATGCCGGCGGCGGCCTTGTCCATCAGCGTCGTCACGCCCGTCTTCCCCGTCTCTTCGATGAAGAAGCTCGGGGGCACCCGCGTCTGCTGCGTCTTCGCCACGGCCTTGCTTTGTTTCACCAGGCCCAGCCGCTCAAGGTTCTTCTTGGCGATGCTGTTCCCGGGAGAGTGCGCCAGCACCTTGTTGAAGCACTCGCGCGCCTCGCCCAGCTTGCCCGTCTCGCTCAGGGCCTTCCCCAGGCGGTTCAGCGCCTCGATGTCATCGTGAAAGTCGGAAAGGATCGCCCGATTCACGGCGATGGCCTCATCCCACTTGCTGGCCATCGCCAGGTCAATGGCTTGCTTCGCCCGCTCTCGCTTGACTCGAATCTTCTCTTCTGTTCTTTCTGCAACCATGTCTGATACCTATCCTCCGAGTGCGGAAGTGTAAAGCCAGCGACGGAATTCGTCAAGCCCCATCGTCCGCCGACCTAACGTATTCGTTACGTACCCCTGCTGCCTAGATAACGATAGGATGCCTATTCCGTTGCTAGGATTCCTTCGCAATCCGGTATGGTGGGCGGCTTTCCCTCTCTTTCGCACTCCTGTTGGAATCTACTTGTCGTAATTGTGCATTGTCAATAACCAAAATGCAATAGGTTTTTGGTTGAATTTTGAACTAAGTTTAAAATATGGAGCGATGCGCAGCCGTCTGAAGGGAGTTCAAAAGGGGCAACAGAAGGAAAATCAGACCTTCCCGACTCTATGCGTGGCTCTTCAACCGTATCGCGACCACCCGCCGCAGCGCCTCCACCACGATCCCCATGGACATCTTGGACTTCCCTCTGGCCCGGTTCGCGAAGGTGATGGGCAGCTCCACCACCTTGAAGCCGCGCCGCTCACAGGCATATGCCACCTCTACCTGGAAGGCGAACCCTTGGCTCTTCACCTTCTCCCAGGAGATCGCCTCCAGCGCCGCCCGGCGGAAGCACTTGAACCCGGTGGTGGTGTCCTTTACCCGCAGGCCCAGCACCACCCGGGCAAAGAGCGAGCCGCCCTTGCTCACGAACCTCCGTCCAACGCCCCAGCTCTTGTCCGCGCCGCCGCCCCTGGTCCACCGCGAGCCCACCACCACATCGCACGCCTTGATCGCCTCCAGCATCCGCGGCAGCTCCTCTGGCGCGTGCGAAAGGTCGGCGTCCATCTCGATGATGTAGTCCGCCCCTTGCTTCAGCGCCTCGCGAAAACCCGCGATGTAGGCCGTCCCCAGCCCCTGTTTCCCTGGTCGCTTTAGCACGCCGATGCGCCCGCCATGCTTCTGGGAAAGCCGCTCCGCCAGCTCAGCCGTGCCGTCCGGCGAGCTATCGTCCACAAAAAGGATGCGCAGGTCCGGGATGCCTTGCGCCATGATGCGATGCACCAGCTCCGGCAGGTTCGCCGCTTCGTTATACGTGGGGATGACGACTGTGGTCTGCATGAGAGTACGGTACTAGGAGCACGGTTCGGGGAGCAAGGTTATCCGAGGGAGTGAGGGGGATTCATTGCTGTGCCCACCCATGCTCCTTGCTCCTTGACCCTTGCTCCTACTCTTCCCGCATCAGCCGCCCGTGCTGCCGCAGCATGCAATCGTCCATCACCACGTCCAGGCCGCCCTGCTCCGCGATGGCCGCCGCCTCGTGGTTCACCACGCCGTCCTGGAGCCACAGCACCTTCGCCTTGATTGCCACGGCCTCCTTCGCGATGGGCACAACCTCCTCCGGCCGCCGGAAGACGTCCACCACATCCACCTTCTCGGGGATGGCGGTCAGATTGGGGTACGATCTTTCGCCCAGCACTTCATCCACCGTTGGGTTCACCGGGATGATGCGGTAGCCTTGCCGCTGCATATAGAGCGCTACACGGTGGCTATCGCGCGCCGGGTTCGGCGAAAGCCCCACCACTACGATGACCTTGTTCTCTTTGAATAGCTTCTTCAGGTCTGGACTTTTCATAGCTGCATTGTCACCCTGAAGCCCCGGAGTCTTTATCCGAGGCTGAAGGGTCTGCTCCTCCTCGGTTGCTCCGGCGCTTCGCCGTCTTATCCTTTGATGCGGTATCTCCCCCGCAGGCTGCTCCACCTGATGCGCGCGATATCGCTCAGCATCCCCAGCGTATCGTGCACCGCGCGGATGCGGCTATCCCGGTTGTGCCGCCAGTCTATCGCCACATCCTTCATGCGCAGTTTCATCTTCCGCGCCAGGTAAAGGATCTCCACGTCAAAGGCGAAGCCGTCCAGCCGCTGGAGTGTGAAGAGCCGCTCGGCGGCCTCTCCTTTGTAGATCTTGAAGCCGCACTGCGTATCCTGCACCTTCGGCACCGCCGTCAGCCGGATGACGCCGTTGAAGATGCGCCCCATCGCGTGCCGGTGCCACGGCTCGTTGTAGCGCTTCGCCCCAGGCGCCTCCCGCGAGCCGACGCCGATCTCCGCATCCGTCAGCGCCGGGGGCAGGAAGCGCGCCGCCTGCTCGATGGGAATCGCCAGGTCGGCGTCGCACTGGAAGCGCCACTGCCCCTTTGCGGCAAGCATCCCTTTCTTCACCGCGTGGCCCTTGCCCCGGTGCGCCAGGCGCAGCACCCGTACCGGCGTCGCGCCTCCGGCAAAGGCCTCCGCCGCCTTCGCCGTGCCGTCGGCGCTGCCGTCGTCGGCCACGATCACCTCGGCGGTGTAGCTCTGCCGTCCCAGGTAGTCCAGGATGGCCTTCAGGCTCCCGGGCAGGCGGTGCTCCTCGTTATAGGCCGGTATCACGATGCTGAGGAAAGTCTCTTGCAAAGCCGTTCTGGTCTTTCCCGTTCATCTCTTCCCTGTTGGGTAGCGGGAAGGCATCTAGGGTAAGGGCAAACGTCTCACTTGGAAAGAACCAAGCGCCCCTTCCCTCGCAGGGAGGGCTCAAGGACTCTCCTATCCCTTCTCTCCCCTGGTGGGGGAGAACAAAAGAGAGGGGGACTATCCTAGAGCTTATCCCTGGTCCTTGTCGAGCGAGTCCAGGCCGAAGGCCTTATGCAGCGCCCTCGCCGCAGCGGCCAAGTGCGACTTCTCGATGATCGCCGTGATGCGGATCTCCGAGGTTGTCAGCATATCAATGTTGATTCCCGCCTCGTAGAGCGCCTGGAAGGCCCGCGCCGCATAGCCCGGCGTCTTCTTCATCGCCGAGCCCACGATGCTGATCTTCGCCAGCTTCTCATCGGCGCTCCAGCCCTTCGCTCCCAGGCTCTTGATGGCCGGCTCGATCTTCTGCACCGCCTTGTTCAGGTCGCCCAGGGCCACGGTGAAGGTCATGTCCGTCACGCCGCCTGCGCTGGTATTCTGCACGATGGAGTCAATGCGGATATGGGTTGTGCAGATCGGCTCGAAGAGGGCGGCGGCTACTCCCGGCCTATCGGGCACGCCCAGGATAGTCACCTTCGCCATATCGGTATCGTGCGCGATGCCCCGCAGCTTGTTCCCCGGCTCCATCAGCGCGTCGCCGTGGATCAGCGTGCCGGGGGCGCTGGTGAAGCTGGAGGCGACGAAGATGGGGACATTGTAGACGCCGCCCAATTCCACGGCCCTGGGGTGCATGACCTTCGCGCCGTAGCTCGCCAGCTCCAGCATCTCGTCGTAGCTGATGTCCTTCAGCTTCCGCGCCTCCGGCACCAGGCGCGGGTCCGCCGTGTAGACGCCCTCCACATCCGTGAAGCGCTCGCAGCGCGCCGCCTTCAGGCTCGCCGCCAGGGCCACGGCCGTCGTGTCGGAGCCCCCTCTGCCGAGCGTCGTTACATCCAGCTCATCGGTGAAGCCCTGGAAGCCGGCGACGATGACGACGCGCCCCTTGTCCAGCTCCTTCACGATGCGCTTGGGGTCAATGTCCGTGATGCGCGCCCGGCCGAACCGCGCCTCCGTGCGGATGCCCGCCTGGAGGCCGCTGAGGCTCACCGCCTCCTGTCCCACGTTGCGCAAGGCCATCGCCAGGAGCGCGCTGGAGACGAGCTCGCCGGTGGAGAGCAGGAGGTCCATCTCCCGCTCATCGGGATTTTTGGTGATCTGGTGCGCCAGGTCTATCAGGTGGTCCGTGGTATCGCCCATGGCGGAGACCACCACCACCACGTCATTCCCCTTGGCCCGCGTGGAGAGGATGCGCTGGGCGACGCTCCTGATGCGGTCGGCATCGCCGACGGAGGTGCCGCCGTACTTCTGCACGATTCTTGCCACAGCCTTACTCCTTCTGGGTCACGCGGGCCCCTGGGACCGCGATCGCGGCCGTTCGCGTGCTTCCGCCGAGGCCTTCCCCGCGCGCCGCCTTCGCCATCGCCGCTTCGATCCCCTTCGTCTCGCCGGAGGCGAGGGCCAGGATGGTGGGCCCCGCGCCGGAGAGGAATGCGCCGTGCGCCCCAGCCTCAAGCGAGGCCTGGATGAGCGGCGTCATCCCCGGGATGATCGCCGCGCGCTGGGGCTGGTGCAGGCGGTCCTGCGTCGCGATGCGCAGAAGCTCCCAGCGGCCCTGGGCAAAGGCGCTGGCCAAGAGCGCCGTTCTGCCTGCGTTGAAGACGGCGTCGGCCCGGCTCACCGTCGGCGGCAGGATGGCCCGCGCCTTCTTCGTCGGCACTTCCAAGTCAGGGATAAAGAGAACGGCCTTCAGCCCCTTCCGTACAGGTGAAGAGATTGAAACAACGGATCCGCCTCTCTTTGCTTCTCTCCCGCCGAGGGAGAAACGAGGCTCGGGTGAGCGGCTTTTCCGCGTCTCCTCGCCCTCGATGGGAGAGGAACTCGAGCGCAGCCCGAGAGGAGAGGGTGACTCTGCAGTCACCACGATCTGCAGGCCGCCTAAGAGCGCAGGCGCCACATTGTCCGGATGCCCTTCGATCTCCGTCGCCAGTTGAAGGAGCGCCTCGCTGTCCAGGGGCGCTCCTTCCAGCGCGTTGGCGGCGACGAGCCCGCCGACGATGGCCGAAGACGATGAGCCGAGTCCCCGGTTCAGGGGGATGGCGTTGGCACAGCGAAGGCGCACCGCCGGGGCCTTCACCCCGATGGCCTTGTAGAGCCGCAGGGCGGAAGTCCAGACCAGGTTGTCCTGCCCGCGGCTCAGCCGCTTGGCCCCAGCGCCCGTGATCTCTATCGAGAAAGCGCCTGCGCGCTCCATGCTGAAGGTCGAGGCGAGGCCGAGCGCCATCCCCATGCAATCGTAGCCAGGGCCGAGATTCGCCGTGGTCGCAGGCACGCGAACTGTAACTTTTCGATAACGCATAGGTGTGGGGAATGTGTCGAAAACAGGCAAAAAGTATAGCAAAAAATCATGACGAAGGAAGGTAAGTCCCCAGTCTGAGCTAATCTCCGTCTAAATCTGCTAACGCAAACAGAAGATCAACAAGACCTACAAGGAAAAGTGCAACGCCCCCATAGAAACAAGGAACTACCAAGCCCTAGAAATAATGAACCGCCCCGGGAAAAGTGGAGGCTATTATCCTTGAGGGGAGGAAGCCATGACACGACCGGGACGGTATCCAGCGGAGGTGCGAGAGCGGGCGGTGC